>JANYCF010000162.1 GCA_025360455.1 Opitutaceae bacterium
GATCAGGCGCCATCGTGGGCAGCCGAGCGCCAGGCGGATCGCGATCTCCTGACTGCGTCTGGTGGTTCGAACCAGCTGCAGGTTGGCCAGGTTGATACAAGCGATCAGCAGGACGAGACCCGAGAGACCGAGCGTCAGCCAAGTGAGCTGTGCACCGTCTTTGCCGAGCTGATTTGTCGGGTAGGGGATTACGGGAAAACTACGTTCCTTATTCGTCTCAGGGTAATCGTGAGCCAGGCGCCGGGCTAACACGTTCAGTTCCTGCTGCGCTTGTTTGATCGACGCTCCCGGTTTCAAGCGGGCAACTACGGCCTCCCAACCGGCGGTCCGGACGGTGCGGCTGTGCGTGGCCGGATCCAAATAGAAGAAGGCGGGCCGGCTGTTGAACAATGTGGGATCGTCGAGCGAAGGAGGCATGACGCCGATCACTGTGCTGGGCCGGCTGTTCACCCGGACAGTACGCCCGAGGACATGGGGGTCGGCACCAAAGTGCGAACGCCAAAACGCATCGCTGATGAGAGTGACGAACGCCATGGTTTTCGATTCCTCCTCGTTCGGAAGACGGCCGAGTTGCGGTTGCACGCCGAGAATCGAAAAGAAATTTGCGGTCATGTACAAAGCGCCGACCTGGATTGGCGCCTTGCCCGCTTCGGCGTAACTCATCGAGACCCAGGGCTGGTACGCGGCGACGTCCACGAATACGGTGCTTTGCTCGCGCAGGTCAAAATAGTCCGCCGGCGCAATCGGGGCATTATCGCTCCGGCTTTCCGTCGACCAAACTTGCACGAGAGAGGCCGGGTCGTGAAACGGGAGCGACTGCAGCATCAGCCGGTTCAGCACGGTGAACGCCGTGGTGTTCACCCCAATCCCGAGCGCCAGCGTCACGAGCGCCACGATGGTGAATCCCGGATTCGCAGCCAGCTGGCGAAGCGCGTATTTCATTTGGGAGCCGATGGTACCCGGCGGGCGCGGAAGGTAAAGCCTAAGCCGTATCCATGCAGTCGAACTCCGTTTCTCCTCTCGATGAGATATTACAAAAGGGGGAGCGCGTTGCCCCCAACGCGCTGGCCTAGCGTAGCTCTCTAACCAGCGTATTGAGGGCAATCCGCTCCACCTTTTATTGCCTCGTTATGGCGAAGAGAATTCGGATGGGGCTCGCTCCGAGGAGTAGCGGTGTGAATGGGGACGGTTCAATTTCGTCAGCGGGTTCGAAGTGATCGCAGGTGTGACGCAGTTCGCCGTCGCGCTCGGCGCGTTGCTGAGGGAGGTCCGGTGTGGCTGCCGGGAAACTCCGTTCGGGCTGGCGTGACGCGAGTCAGGGTGGTTCAGGATTTCGCCGGTTTGGCCGGCGTGGCGTGGAAGCCCATTCCTTCGCCGGAATTTCCGGGCCGTCAGGCGGATCGAGCAGGCGCATGACGCGTTGGAGCACATCAACAATCGCGGTCTCGTGCACATCGAGTCGCGATTTAAGTTCGGTTTCGAGCGAGGCCAGTTTCTTCGCCAACTCGCGCGTATCTGTGAGCAGACTGCGCATTTTGATAAAGGCACGGATAACGAAGACACTCATCTGGGCGGCCTGCGGACTATTCAGAATATTGGCCGCCATGAGTGCGCCATGTTCGGTGAAAGCGAAGGGTTGATGTTTCACATTATGACCATGTTTCAAGGTCACAATTTGTGACCTTGAGATTGTATCATCATGTTTTCTAGCGCGTTGCAAATTTGACGCTTCTGCGTTTGTGAGCGTCAACAGGAAGTCGGGTGGAAACTTCTCGCGGTTGCGGCGGACGGCTTGGTTGAGAACTTTCGTCTGGACGCCGTAGATCTTTGCGAGGTCAGCGTCTAAGATCACTCGTTCACCGCGAACGGTGTAGATGTTGTCATCAATCGGTGCGGCGGATTCTTTTGGGGTGGTTAATTTGCGGACGGGTTTTTTCATAAGAGTGGCGCCCGTGGGAGGGACGATGCAGAAACCGCGCGGAGCGTAAAGACTGCGGCTGAATGAAAATGAGGGAGACTGGGTACGGTCACACCTTGTGACGGCATACAGCGAGGCTTCAAAATCCGCAACGGAACCCGAGCCACTTGTCACGTAATACGTGACAATGGGTTTACTCGTTCTGCAGAGGGGAATGTCACGTAATAAGTGACAAGTGATTGGGGAGCTAAACGGCTCACACCGCGCGGAGTTCCCGGGCGAAGCGACGGGTTTGTTTCCCCGGAGGTTGCTCCGGGAGTAGGGCTGGCGAGAGGGCAGGGTTCAATTCCTCCCGCTTGCCGGGGTGGATTTTGAGTCGGGCAATGCCCAGCAGCTCCTTCGTCGTTTCCATTGTCGTACTGATTTCCGGGGCGACGCGGATTACCCCATCGCAGTAGGATTTGCTGGTTGTCATTCTTTTCTCACATGGAAAATTGCAGCTGATGAGCGACGATCTGAGGTTCGAGAATCCAACCGAGCGACTTTTAAACGAGGCGGCGGACTCCGTGGCGGCCCGGCCTGAGTTTTACCGCGAATTATTGAGTAGCCGGGTGCTGATTTGTCCGCATGGGAATATTGAGGAGAGCGACGATCCGGAAAAGGATACAGCCACGCTCAAGATGGATACGGTTACGGTAGAGGGTATTCATTATGTACCGTTCTTCCTGGCGGAGAAGTTTCTGCCACCGGGGCGCCGTTACGTTTCGCTGTCGGCGAAGACTTTCTTCGAAATCACCAAGGGTTCTCACCTCGTTTTGAATGGAGGGCATGTGCCAATGAAGACATTCTCCCCCGATGAAGTGGCGAAACTGTTATCGGGCGAATTACTCAAGCCCGAGAAAGAGTTTCAGGTCAAAAGCAACGCTTCGCTCACAATCGGCCCTGCGCCCCAAACTCCGCAGCAGCTCCTCGATCAAGTTGCCAAATTCTTCGATCGTGAACCTGGTGTTTTGCGGGCATGGCTGGGTTGGTATAAGAACGCGCCGGTGGAGTCTCAGCCCGGATATCTGCTCGCAATAGAATCCGCCCGCTCGGTGGATTTTCCCGATTTGGCGGGTCGTCTTTCGTTTGTGCTGAAGGAAGTTGGCACCGGTGGTCCGTATTGCGATATCGTCCGATATACTGGGAGCGATCTAACCCGCTATTTCGCTTCACAAGACCCATTTTATGCCAAGCCGTTTTGGACACGACTGAAAGGGGGGCTGTTTGGATGATTTGCCGTCTTCACTCGTCACGTAATGCGTGACGATGCGTTTGCTGGTTCTACAGAGGGGAATGTCACGTAATAAGTGACAAGTGATTGGGAGCTGAACCCCTCACACCTCGCGTGGTTACCGGGAGTGGCGCAGGCGAGAGGGTAGGGTTCAATTCCTCCCGTTTGCCGGGGTGGATTTTGAGTCGGGCAATGCCCAGCAGTTCCTTCGTCGTTTCCATTTCGCAATGAGTTCCGGGACGGCGTGGATCGCAAATAGAGAAGCCATGGATTACTTTCTTTTTTTCCTGACCACCCGAGCCTTCGCTACTCGAAATTGGAATGGGGAGAATTTCGGCGGCACCATATCCAGAAATGTTCTCCAGCGCTTAATTTCGATTCGCGACGTGTCCAAATAGACGGTGCCGTGGCGTAACTTGGCAGTTCCTTTTGGATTCGTAGTATAAGTTTCGGTCCGCTGGCTTCCGGTGTCGGCATTCACTTTGCTGTCGACGTATGCCCAATCAGCATTTTTTTTCCCGTGGCCGATTAGATCTGCAAACATGATATGGATGAATCGAATATCCCCCCTGACGGGTTCGAGATCGAAGCACGCAACGATATGCCAGCCAGAGTGCCCATTATGGCTTTCACCGCCTTTACCCGGTCTAATCGTTGATTTAACCTCTAGCCCAACCTCCGATGTCTTCCCGCCTTCCATTCGCGAGAAAATCAAATCGGGATATCGCTGATGGTGATTGTGTTTGTATGAAGTAAGCCGTGAAAACGAGTCGCAAAGGATATTTGAAATAATGCCGCTTAAGTTGTTGCGTTGAATGAATCCAGCCAGCGGCCTCCCGGCTATTTTCATTAACGTAGTGTTCACCAGTCTAATAATTCGATGCGTCTCGTTGAGGGCCGCTTCGATTTCAGCCACAGTGAGGCCCGGCGGACGTGGTGCGCCTTCAACAAAATATTTGGGATCGACTCTTGGGTGATCATCGAGGTGGTATGCTGCCGCAACGATGTTCTCAAAATCTGTCGAAAGAGCTGTCGCTATCGCGTCTAATACCCCGACCGTGAAGTTCTCTTTGCCATTCTCCACAGCGGATAAATACTGATATGTAATGTTTGCCTTCTCAGACAACTTTTCTTGCGATAATCCGCCTGTTTCGCGTAATGCGCGTATGGCGCGGCCTAGAATAATTTTGGGATCCATTAGTCACTCCATCTTAGAGATTGACCGAGGATTTGTCTTTCAACTATAGTTGAAAAATGCCAGATTATCGATTAATCCTCGGAGATTGTATGGAGCAGATTGCCCTTTTACAGGACGATTCAATCCATGGCGTGTGCACTGATCCACCGTATGGTCTTGTCGAATTTTCTCCTGAAGAAGTTGCAAAACTTAGAACGGGCAAAGGAGGAGTTTGGCGCATCCCTCCAAAATGGGATGGCTGTGAACGTCGACCCTTACCCCGCTTCAGCGTGCTTACATCCGAACAGAAGCAAGGTATCGAAGATTTTTTCTTGATTTGGTCGGCAGCCTTGATGCCAAAGATTGTTCCGGGAGGCCACATACTGCTCGCAGGAAACTCGACGCTTCAGATGTATGTTCAAAATGCACTTGTCAAAGCGGGTTTTGAAAATCGGGCGACGATTATGCGGGTTTATCATGGTTTTCGCGGTGGAGACCGTCCGAAGAACGCAGAAGAAGAATTTCCCGACATCTGCGTTTCTCCACGAGGGAATTACGAGCCTTGGATGCTCTTTCGCAAACCCCTTTCCGAAAAAACCGTAGCACAAAACCTTCGCAAATGGGGGGCTGGAGGGTTAAGGATGCTCGATAAGGGAAGTCCCCTGCCAGATGTGATTCCTAGTTTCAAAACTCCTGAGCGGGAAAGGAAGATTGCTGACCACCCGTCTTTGAAGCCGCAGCACCTTTTGCGCATTCTGGTACGGAGTCTTCTTCCCATGCAGGCGGGCATAATTCTGGATCCATTTATGGGATCTGGTTCAACGATTGCGGCATGTGCCGCTCTCAAAATGGAAGGCGTAGGATTTGAGATCGATCCTGAATATTTTGAGCTAGCGCGAAACGCAGTGCCTGAACTTGCGATGCTTTATCCATGGTTAGATGGCTCTTCGTTAGGCGCTTTAGAGACGGCCGAGATTGAACCGTATGGTTCAATTGAACAGTTAACTTTACTTGATGCGCCTGGCGAGCTGCCATTGGGCTAGTCGGAAAGGAGGAGTAGTCTCACTAAAGCTCCATTTGGGAGACTTCAGTATCGCAGGCGTAAAAGTTGCAATCAAGCGGGTTCAGTAATCCAGATAAGGCGCTAGCCACTTCTCTACTTCGGTGACTGACAATTCCATCCGCTCGGCGAGGTCTTTGATTTGATCGGCGGCTAATTTTCCGACCGCGAAATACTTGGATTCCGGGTGATTGAAATACCAGCCGCTCACGCTGGATGCGGGCATCATCGCGAAGGATTCCGTGAGTTCGATACCGGTGGCGGATTGAGCGCCCAAGAGTTCGAAAAGGGGCGGCTTGGCCTTGTGGTCCGGACAGGCGGGATAGCCGGGGGCGGGGCGGATGCCGCGGTATTTTTCGCGGATGATGTCTTTCATCTCCAGGTTCTCGGTCTTGCCGTAGCCGGAAGCTTCGCGGGCTTTCTTGTGCATCAGCTCGGCCAGGGCTTCGGCAAGGCGGTCGCCGAGGGCTTGGGCCATGATGGCGTTGTAGTCGTCGTGCTTCGTGCGGAACTCGGCGGCGAATTCTTCCACTCCATGTCCGGCAGTGAGGGCGAAGCCGCCGAGGTAATCGATCCGGCCGCTGTCCTTCGGCGCGATGTAGTCGGCGAGACAGTGGTTGAACTGGTCGGCGGGTTTTTCGTTTTGCTGCCGGAGGAAGTGGAAGGTTTTTAGCGGTGTTGGCCGGCCACCCTTCGACAGGCTCAGGGCGTCGAGTTTTGCGATCTCTGCTGGATCATAAACCTCGACGGAATCCCCGACAGAATTAGCTGGGAAAAAACCGATGACGGCTTTGGCGGTGTAGCGTTTTTCGGCGACGATGTGTTGGAGCATCGCCTGCGCCTCGGCGTAGAGCTTGGTGGCTTCCTCGCCGACTTTCTCGTCCTTGAGGATGTCGGGGAAACGGCCGTGGAGTTCCCAGGCGCTGAAAAACGGCCCCCAGTCTATGTAGGCCGTTATTTCAGCAAGGTCCAAGGGACAAGTATCAAGTGACAAGGGCGCATCGCTGGGAGGTACGTGACCGCTGGGCGCGCCGGTTGGGGAAGACTTGTCATCGCGAGCATGGCTCGCCTGGCGTGGCGATTCATCTGACTGGATTGCTTCGTCGCCTGCGGCTCCTCGCAATGACAATGCATCGGGAGAAGACGGCGGGCCCAGCGGTCCCGCCCTACCTGTTGAATACACTCGCGTACCTAAAAATTCTGGCTTGGGAATATCAACACTCGCCCAGTCCGTTGGCTGCCGGCGCGCTCTCGCGTCTGCGAGAGAGAGCAGCTTCCTCGCTCCTTTTCTGTCGGCGAATTCGATGCGGAGTTTTTCTTGCTTGGCCTTCACGTCGGCGACGTAGGCGGGTTTGTGCTCGGCGCTGAGGAGCTTCGACATGACACCGATGACGCGCGATGCATCAAGGACGTGGATGACGGGTTCGTCGTAGTTCTGCGCGATCTTGATTGCGGTGTGCGCGCCGGAAGTGGTGGCTCCACCAATAAGGAGCGGGAGCTTGAATTCCTGGCGCTTCATTTCCTTGGCGACGTAAACCATCTCGTCGAGCGAGGGCGTGATGAGGCCGGAGAGGCCGATGACGTCGGCGCCTTTCTCTTTCGCCGCGGTGAGGATCTTCTCGCACGACACCATGACGCCAAGGTCGAAGACCTCGTAATTGTTACAGGCGAGAACGACGCCGACGATGTTCTTGCCGATGTC
The DNA here is from genome assembly GCA_025360455.1 of Opitutaceae bacterium. Taxonomy (GTDB): domain Bacteria; phylum Verrucomicrobiota; class Verrucomicrobiia; order Opitutales; family Opitutaceae; genus Didemnitutus. The sequence goes on from JANYCF010000162.1 coordinate 7,131, forward strand.
GTGCACGTCGCCCTTGACGGTGGCGAGGACGATACGACCGGAAGAGTCGTTATCGTGCTGAGACGCACGATTCGGGGTTTGGGGTTTCGGGTCTAGGGTCTCGGCGTCGCTGCCAGACGGCGTTAGCGATTGGCCGTGGCCAGTTTCTTCTGCTGATCTTTCTGACTGCGGGCTTGGCCCGCTTTGCGGAGGGCGTTCATCGTCGCTTCGTTCAGCACGCGAAACTTCTCCAGCGCCCGCTGGCGTTTGGAAGAATCCGCTCCGAATTGCCGTAGAGCTGATGTTTCGTTGGTCATGGTTTTCATGTAAGTATTGTTCAGCCACAATGCGGCCGGTTTCAAGGAGCTTTTCGATGGATTTATTGAGGTGCTGGCGTAACCAAGTGAGGTCACGCTTTACCGGATTGTTGAAGTCGCTGTTATCAAACACGAAGATGTCGTCAGGATCCTCAATGTGCGTGGCAAGGGAGAGAACGGTGCGAGCGGCCTGAAAGTGACCGCCGGCAGCACGGCGGAGCGGGACGATGCGGCCGGTGCCCTCGGCGGCGCGGTGTAGGATATTGACCACGGCTTTCTCCCATGGGCAGTAGACGAAGCGGATCTGCACGAGATGGCCACGGGCTAAAGCGGCGGAGATTTGCTGCCGACTGCGGGGCTCGTCCTGCAGCGTGCCGTCCATCAGCAGATCGGCGGCGCGTTCGACTTCAGCTGCGACCGTCGCGGTGGTTTTGCCGCTGCCCTGGCCGCCGGAATTGAAGGCGATGAGGCTGTCGGGAGGAAGGGACGCGAGTTTTTTGGCGTACAGCCAGTCGATGAATCCGCCGGCCGGTGCGAGCGTGGCGATGCTCCAGCGTTGGCGGCTGGCGCGGCTGGCGGCGTAATCGGCGCTTAATTCCTGAACCGAGTTGCGATCAAGCACGTTGGCGAACGACTGCTCGTAACGGGCGGCATTGCGTTCGAGATTGGCGGCGAGTTCGCCCGCGAATTTTCTTTCAACAGCGCGTTCCTCGGCGCTCAGATCGGGATACGGCGCGTAGGTGAAACCTTCGGTCAGCGTGATGGTGTCGCCGTGTAATTTCTCGGCGAGCACGGCCAGCTCGCGGGCGCGCTGCTTGATTTTTTTCTCCGCCAACATGAACGGCTGGAGGTAGGCGACGGCCTTCTTCATGACGCGGGCGCTCTTGACGACCTGCGGGAGAAACATTTTGCCGGCACCGAAGAGATCGCCGACGACGCGCATACCGTCCATCAACGGACCTTCGATGATGGTGAGCGGCTTGCCGTATTTGAGGCGGGCTTCCTCGGTGTCGCCGTCGATGAACGCATCGATGCCTTTGACGAGGGCGTGGGAGAGGCGGGACTCGATCGTGCCGGAGCGCCAGGCGTCCTTGGCTTCGACCGCGGCGGCGACAGCGGTGCCGCCGCCTTCTTTCTCGGCGAGTTCCTTCGCCTTGATTTCGTCGCCGAGCGTGACGAGACGCTCCGTGGCATCGGGCCGGCGGTTGAGGAGGACGTCCTCGACGTGTTCGAGGAGATTTTTGTCCACCTCTTCGTAGACCTCGAGCATCGACGGGTTGACGATGCCCATGTCCATGCCGGCCTTGATGGCGTGGTAGAGGAACGCGGAGTGCATCGCTTCGCGCACGGTGTTGTTGCCGCGGAAGCTGAAGGAAATGTTCGAGACGCCGCCGCTGACCTTGGCGTGGGGGAGGTTGGCCTTGATCCAGCGCGTGGCCTCGATGAAATCGACGGCGTAGTTGTTGTGCTCCTCGATGCCGGTGCCGACGGTGAGGATGTTGGGATCGAAAATGATGTCCTCGGGCGGGAAGCCGACGGTGTCGACGAGCAGGCGGTAGGCGCGCTCGCAGATGCGGATTTTCTCGGAGTAGGAGGAAGCCTGGCCGTTTTCGTCGAAGGCCATGATGACCACCGCGGCGCCGTAGCGCATGACGGTGCGCGCCTGCTCGAGGAACTTGGCCTCGCCCTCCTTGAGGGAAATGGAATTCACGATGCCCTTGCCCTGGAGAATTTTCAGGCCGGTCTCGATCACCTCCCACTTGGAGGAGTCGACCATGAAGGGGACCTTGGCCACCTCGGGCTCGCTCGCGAGGAGGTGGAGAAAGCGGTTCATCGCGGCGACGCCGTCGATCAGGCCCTCGTCCATGCAAATATCGATGACGTTGGCGCCATTGTCCACCTGCTGGCGGGCGACGGCGACGGCCTCCTCGTATTTGCCGGCCTTGATGAGCTTCGCGAATTTCGGCGAGCCGGCGACGTTCGTGCGCTCGCCGATCATCAGGTAGGTGCCGAGTTGCTGCGTGAAGGGCAACGAACCCGAGAGTCGCAGCGGCTTGGGTTCGGGAAGCTGAGAGCTGAGAGGCGAGAGTTGAGAGCCAGAATTTGGTAGTTGGGAATTGGTATTTGGAACTTGGTCCTTGGCACTTGGTACTTCCGGCGAGAGCTCCGGCCGGAGGACGTTGACCTTTCTCGCTGGCTTGGGCTCGAGGGATTGCGCGATGGCGGCGATGTGGTCGGGCGTGTTGCCGCAGCAGCCGCCGGCGATGTTGAGCAGGCCGCTCGTGGCGAACTCGCCGAGGAAACGGCCCATGTCGGCGGGCAGCAGGTCAAAGCCGGTGGGCGAAAGCGGATTGGGCAGGCCGGCGTTCGGGTAGCAGGAGATGAACGTGTCGGACTTGCCGCTCAGCTCGGCGAGGAACGGCCGCATGAGATCGGGGCCGAGCGCGCAGTTGAGGCCGACGGAGAGGGGTTTGACGTGGCGGACGGCGTTCCAGAACGCCTCGACGGTTTGCGCGGAGATCATCGTCTCGCCCCCGCGACCGACGGCGGCGGAGATCATGATCGGCAGCTTCAGCTTGTCCTCGGCGAAGACTTCCTGGATGGCGACGAGCGCGGCCTTGGCGTTGAGGGAGTCGAAGATGGTTTCAACCAGCAGCAGGTCCACGCCGCCCTCGATGAGCGCGCGCACCTGGCGGCGGTAGTCGGCCTTGACCTGATCGAAGGTGATGACGCGGAAACCGGCGTCGTCGGCGTCGGGCGAGATCGAGAGCGAAACGGTCAGCGGCCCGATGGCGCCGGCAACATAGCGGCGGCGGCCCGTGGCGTTGGCGATGCGGTCGGCCCATTCGCGGCACTGGCGAGCGGAGTTGAAGTTGATGTCGCGGGCCAGCTCGGTGAGGAACTTGTTCTCGATGACGCCCTGGTAGAACGCCGGGTCCTTGCGGCCGCCGGTCTCGCGCGGATCCTCGACGAAGAATTCACTCTGGCCGATGCTCGTGGCCGAAAAGGTATTCGTCTCGATGATGTCCGCGCCGGCCTCGAGGAAGCGGCGGTGGATGTCGCCGATCTCGTTCGGGCGGGTGAGCGAGTAGATGTCGCCGTTGTTCTGAAGATCTTTGGGGGCGTCCTTGAAACGTTCGCCGCGCGCATCTTTTTCCGTGAGGTTGTAACTGCGGATGGTCGTACCCATGGCGCCATCGATGATGGCAATGCGCTCAGCGAGAAGTTTGCGGAGGGCGATTTCGGCGGCGGACTGTGGAAGCGAGGAGGACATTAGATTAGACGTATCGACACATCAGGATGCGAAGATATATTAAAAGCAACTTCAGATATTCTAAAGAGAAGCGGGCGTTTGATTTATGGGAGAAAATGCGGAGGAAAGGAAGCGCAACCGCAAGATATGCACAGGCTTTTGACTTGCATGCTACGGCAAGCGGACGCTTTGGTGGCCGCGTTCCTGACGTTCTTTCAATCAATTCGACAAAACAGAGAAGGCCGTGAAAACCGGCCACAGTAGCGCTGCGGTAACGCATCACAGACCCCCACCGGCGACAGGCGCCGGGCAAAGCCAATCTTCGACACCGAGTCGGAGGTGAAGGCGGGAGCGAGGCGCGCTGCGTGCGCAAGTTTCAAGTAACAAGTTTTCAAGTAACAAGAGGCAGACTCCTGATACTTGATCCTTGGCCCTTGGTACTTGTGTGCGCTGCGCACACATGCGGAGTCCGAACATCTGGCTGTCGAAACTCACTGCGCTGGGGCGTATGCGCGCACCGGCGACAAATCTTCATCGCATAAAATGAAGCGTGAGAGTGGATGCTGGGCTGTAGGAGGGGCTTTACGCCCCGATTCATCGCGGGGTAAACCCGCTCCTACAACTGGCGATCTGCTCTTGCCTAGCAATCAGCAGACCATGACCAAGTCCACCTCGACGTCTTTCCGACGTCTTCTCGTAATCGCCAGCTTCGTGCCGGCTCTCACTGCGTTCGCCCAAGAAAGCGAACCGACCCAACTGACGCCTTACGTCGTCACCACCACGCGCACGCCCATCGCCGTCACCACGGCGGGCAGTGCGGTCGACACGCTCAGCGCGGCTGAACTCGCGCGGATGCAGCTCACCTCGCTGAACGGCGCACTCGGCAGCGTGCCCGGTGCCCCGACATTTTCGAGCGGCGGCCCCGGTGCAGTCACGTCGCTCTTCCTGCGCGGGACAAATTCTAATCAGACGCTTTTCCTCGCGGATGGAATCCGGATGAGTGATCCGAATACCGACTACGCAGTCGTGCTCGGCGGTGCCTGTCTCGGCGCTTGTGATAATCTCGAAGTGGCGCACGGACCGCAAAGCACGCTCTATGGTGGCGAAGCGGTGGGTGGTGTGGTGGCGATTCGCGGCCAGCGTGGCAGCGGTGCCGCGCACTCCAGCGTAGCGGTGGAAGCGGGATCGTTCGGTACGATTCAAGGCGCGGTGACCACGCAAGGTGGCGATGCGAAAAGTGCGTATGCTTTTTCCGCCGCCGGCGGACACACCGACAATGAGCGCGTGAACAATGCCTTCGATAGTGCGACGTATACGTTGCGGTTGGACCATCGATATTCAGAGAGCGTGGCGCTCGGCGTGACGTGGCGCGGATTTCTCGGCAAGTATGGTTCGCCCGGGGCGGCGCGCGGTTGGGGAGCGAACAATCCGGATAACACAGAGAGCGAGAGCAACCAGCTCGCGACCATCTTTGCCGATCTCACGCATTCGCCCACGCTCACGAGTCACATCGTGTTGGGTGGACAAGATCGGCGTTATGTGGCGGACAGCCCCGGATCAATTCCTCCTGTGACAGTCGTGACGAATCGTCGCGCCGTGCTTGACTGGCAGAGCACGTACACGGCGAATGAACAGCATCGCGTGACCGGAGGTTTCACCACCGAGCTCAACACGACGCGCAATACCGGGTTCGGCGATATCAACAAGAGGCAATCGTTGCTGGCGTTTTTCGTGCAGGACGAGTGGACGCCGGTGAAAAATGTTTATCTGACAGGCGGATTGCGCCGTGATGATTTCGACACGTTTGGCCAGGCCACGACCGGTCGGGTCACGGCGGCGTGGCTCACCAACCAGGACCATTTGAAATTCCGCACGAGCTATGGGACTGGGTTCCGGGCGCCGAGCTTTTTGGATTTGTATGGGAAGAGTCCGTACTACGTGGGATCGTTCTACGACACGCCCTCCCGGATACTTAAACCGGAGAAGGCGCGCGGCTGGGATGCCGGTGTCGATTATTATTTCGCGAGCAATCGCGGTACGCTCAGCGCGACGTGGTTTCAAACGGACCTGACCAATCTCATTACGTTCAATTTCTATAAATTCCCCGGCACGGTGGAAAATGTAGAGCAGGCCCGGACGCAAGGCGTCGAACTCGCGGCGAAGTTTGATTTGCCCGGAGCATGGAAAGCGCGTTTTGCGTACACCTATCTTGACGCGCAGAATTTGTCGCAAAGCGCACGCTTGTTGCGTCGCCCCCGCCACAGCGGCTCGCTCGATGTGTGGCATGAATTCGGGAGAGGCTTTAGTGCGGGCACTGGCTTGGTTTTCGCCGCGAACTACCGTGACGTTGATGCGGCTACATACGATCCCATCGATGCCGCGAGTTACACGGTCGTGCGCGTTTACGGCGCATGGCAGGCGACGAAGCAGCTGGCGGTGAAGGTGCGGTTGGAAAATCTGCTCAACAAAAAGTACGAGCAGGTGAACGGTTATCCGCAGCTCGGTTTCGGTGCATTTGCCGGGGTGGAGTGGAAGTTTTGAGTATTCAGCCGAGGCGGGTGTGTCGTCGCGTCCGCTTCGGCTTGGTTCGCTGTAGGAGACTTTATGCCGCCATTGCTCCAATCCATCGCGGCATAAAGCCGTTCCTACCGTTTCATACAACGCCGCGGGGCCTTCCCGAGGAAACCTCCAAGAAAAATTTTCTCCCATGTATTGTCCTCGCCTCTCCGTTCTAGCAGGTATGCTTTTCGCGGCCGCCGCATCGCGGCTGTGCCCGCACCCGCCCAACTTTACGCCCATCGCGGCCATGGCCCTGTTCGGTGGCGCCTACTTCGCCGACAAACGGCTCGCATTGGGCATCCCGCTGCTCGCTCTACTGCTCAGCGATGCCGTGCTGGGCTTTCATTCCGGCATGGTGTCGGTGTATGGCAGCTTCGCGCTGATTGTCGCTCTTGGCTTCGGCTTGAGGTCGAACCGCGCGGTCCTCCCGCTCGCTGGCACGGCGCTGGCCGGCTCGTTGTCGTTTTTTGTCATTACCAATTTTGCGGTTTGGGCCGCAGGTGTGCTGTATCCGCGGACGCTGGCCGGTCTTGTCGAGTGCTACATGGCGGCGATTCCGTTTTTCAAAAACACGCTGGCGGGCGATGCATTTTATACGACGGTGCTGTTTGGCGGATTTGCGCTGGCGCAAAAACGCTGGTCGATTCTGGCTAAAACCGCACCCGTTCCGGCCTGACCATGAAGGAGAAAATTGTTTTTTGCTGGAGCGGGGGCAAGGATTCGGCCTTGGCGCTGAGCCGGCTGTTGCAGGACGACCGCTATGAGGTCGTTTCGCTGCTCACGACCTGCAACGAGCATTTCCAGCGGATCTCGATGCATGGCGTGCGGCTGGAGTTGCTGGACCAGCAGGCGTGCGCCATCGGTCTGCCCCTCGAAAAAATCTTTGTCAGCCGGCTCAGTTCCAACGGGGAGTATCAGCAAAAGATGTCCGAATGCCTGCTCGCGCACAAAGCCCGTGGCGTCACCGGCTGTGCCTTTGGTGATATTTTCCTCGAAGACCTGAAGCGCTGGCGCGAGGAAAACCTGGCGAAGGTCGGGCTGCGCGGGATTTTTCCTCTCTGGAAAATTGATTCGCGTGAACTGCTCCGGGAATTCTTCGCGCTCGGCTTCGGCTCCGTCATCTGTTGCGCCAACGATGCGTGGCTTGGCGCCGATGCCGTGGGCCGGAACATCGATGCCGAGTTTGTCCGGGCGCTGCCGCCGGAGGTTGATCCGTGCGGGGAGAACGGCGAATTTCATTCGTTTGCCTTTGCCGGGCCGGTTTTTCGCAGGCCGGTCAGGTTCACCGTGGGCGAAAAGGTTTATCGTCCGCTCGAGCAAACTCATCCCGGCACGTCGACCACCGCCTCTGCGGTTTGTCCGATGCCGGGCGCGCGGCCAACGAAAGGCTTTTGGTTTTGTGATCTCTTGTCCGTATGAACGTCGCGTCACCCTGCGTTCAGGTTTGTCAGTTGGATTCCACCGGCCTTTGCACCGGTTGTTTGCGCACGTTGGACGAGATTGCACGATGGACGCAGATAGGTGATCCGGAAAAATCCCGGGTCATTGCCGCGCTGGCGGAACGACGGGGAAACTCGACCAAGGACAAGGAGAACCCGGAAAAATGACGGAGCAGCGCATCGTTTCCTTTTTGCCGGCGGCGACCGAAATGGTGTGCGCGCTCGGGCTGGGCGACCAGCTGGTCGGAGTGTCGCACGAGTGCGATTTTCCTCCGCTGGTGCGGACCAAACCGGTGGTCGTGCGGCCGGCGCTGCCGATCGAGACGATGAGTCTGCAGGAGATTGACCGCGCGGTCAGTGCGCGGATCGCCTCGGGTGCGAGCCTCTATCAGATCGAAGAACGGCTGCTGCGGGAGCTGGCGCCCACGGTGATTATCACGCAAAATCTTTGCCAGGTCTGTGCCCCATCCGGCAATGAAATCACGCAGGTGTTGCGGACACTGGCCCAGCCGCCAGAGATCGTGTGGCTGACCCCGAAATCACTCGATGGGGTGAGGGAAAACCTGCGTGAACTGGGGCGGGTGACGGGCCGTCTGACCGAGGCGGAGACGTTGATCGCGACGGGTCGCGTGCGGTTGGCGAAAATTGCCGCGCTTACGGCCAGCGTGGCCGTGCGTCCACGGGTATTCTGTCTGGAGTGGGTTGATCCGTTATATTGTAGCGGCCACTGGATGGCGGAGATGGTGGAGCTGGCGGGTGGGACGGATGCGCTTTCGCGGTGCGGCACGGATTCGGTCCGCATCGCCTGGGCAGAAGTCGTGCGCTGGGCGCCGGAAATATTGGTCATCATGCCGTGTGGATTCCATCTGAAGCAGGCGGTCGGGCAAGCGGCGCAGTTGGCCACGCTGCCCGGTTGGGCGGAACTGCCGGCGGTGCGGAACGGACAGGTTTATGCGGTTGACGCCAATAGCTACTTTGCCCGGCCGGGGCCCCGGTTGGTGGACGGGGTCGAATTGCTGGCGCACCTCTTTCATCCCGCTCTCGTGGATTGGAGCGGACCGCGTGATGCGTTTCAACGGATCAAGGGATTTCCCCGGCACGATGGGACTGAGGGTTTTTGTGACAAGAGGCTGGCCCGGGATAAACTCTGCGGGCGATGTGGCACGGCCTTTTGTTGCGGACCGGCGGAGGGGAATTCCCGCTGTTGGTGCGATGAGCTGCCGCCAGTCAGCCCGCCGGCAGGGAATGGGCACGACTGTCTGTGCCCGGACTGTCTGCGAGCGGCGATTGCCGTTCTTAACCTCAGCAGCTAGAGGGCAACTCGCCGGAGTGTGAGTGGACGTGTTTACGGAGTGTCGGCGGGCAACCGCCGGCATTACCCGGACAAAACTAACTTCAGCGGCAAGCTTCGGGGCTTGCGGCTTTTTTTTGGGTCATGAAGATGCGGCCATGCCCCTTCGATTGCTTCGTGTAGCCCTGTTGGCGGTTTCATTGGGTACGGCGTTGCGCGCTGTCGATTATCCCTATCAGCCGGTGCCGTTCACGGCGGTGCGGGTGACGGGTGGATTCTGGGAGCAGAAGCAGGAAGTGAATCGCACGGTAACGGTGCCGTTTGCGTTGCAGCAGTGTGAGGCGTCGGGTCGGTTGAAAAATTTCGATCTGGCGGCGGAGGTGATGCGCCGGCGCGCGGCGGGCGAGAAAGATTTCCAAATCAAACCGCCGACGATCTATCCGTTCGACGACACGGATGCGTACAAGGCCATCGAGGGCGCGGCGTATGTGCTGAGCATGAAGCCCGATGCGGCGCTGGAGAAACAGCTCGACGGCTACATCGCCCGGATCGCCGCCGCGCAGGAGCCGGATGGTTATCTCTATACGTTTCGCACAATGCATCCCGATACCCCGGGACACGAATGGGTCGGGCAGAACCGTTGGGACAAAGATCCGGAACTCAGTCATGAACTCTACAATGCCGGACATCTCTACGAGTCGGGTGTTGCGCATTTCCAGGCGACGGGCAAACGCACGCTGCTCGACGTGTGTTTGAAAAATGCCGAGTTGCTCTGGCGTGATTTCGGTGACGGGAAACGGCGGCTCGCGCCCGGGCACGAGATTGTCGAGATGGGCTTGGTGCGGCTTTACCGGGTGACAGGTGATGCGCGTTGGCTGAAGCTCGCGCAAATTTTCCTCGATGCGCGCGGTCCAGGAGGGCCGGACTACAACCAGCGGCACAAACTGGTGGTTGATCAGGACGAGGCGATTGGTCATGCGGTGCGGGCCAACTATCTCTACAGCGGCATGGCGGACGTGGCGGCGCTGACGGGCGATGCGCGCTATCTCGCGGCGATCACGAAAATCTGGGACAATGCCACCGGCAAAAAACTGTATCTCACGGGCGGTGTCGGGGCGCTGGCGAACGGCGAAGCTTACGGTGCCGATTATGAATTACCGCACGATGGCTACAATGAAACCTGCGCGGCGCTGGCGTTGATGACGTGGAATCACCGGATGTTTCTTTTCACGGGCGACGCGAAATACATGGACGTGTTTGAACGCACGGCGTTCAACGGTTTTCTCAGCGGGGTGTCGGTTTCGGGCGACCGCTTTTTCTACCCGAACCCGCTGGTCTATGACGGCAAGGCTAAGAACAACCATGAGCATGCCGGACGCGCACCGTGGTTTGGCTGTGCGTGTTGTCCGCCGAATCTGATGCGCACGCTGGCCTCGCTCACTGGATATTTTTATGCGGTGAAGGATGAGGCGCTCTACGTGAATTTCTACGCGCAGAGCGAGGGCGAAGTTAAGATCGCGGGGACCACGGTGAAGCTTACGCAAAAGACGGATTACCCGTGGTCGGGTGGAGTGAAGCTGGCGGTTTCCCCGGCGGCGCCGAAGAAGTTTACCTTGAAGGTTCGCATTCCAGTCTGGGCGCAAGGGCGGCCGGTGCCGTCGGATTTGTACAGCTATGTCGAGCCCGCTAATGCCGGATGGCGCGTGCACGTTCGCGGACAAAAGGTCGATGATACGCCCGATAAAACCGGATACGTATCGATCACACGCGAATGGAAGAGCGGTGACGTGGTGGAGCTCGGTTTCTCGATGCCGGTGCATGAAGTCGTGGGCAATGAGAAGATTGCCGCGACGCGTGGTCAGGTGGCGTTTGAGCGCGGGCCGCTGGTTTATTGCGTGGAGGAGATTGGCCAGAAGATCGACGCGATATCGCTTAAGGCACCGCTGGCCATTTCAACGAGGGAGCAATCGGCATTGCTTGGTGGCATCACGGAGTTGGTGATCAAAGACGGTGCGGGTACGGACCTGATCGCGATTCCCTATTACGCGTGGAATAATCGCGGGCTTGCATCGATGACAGTGTGGATGAAGCAGGTGAAGTGAGGGAGAGGTAAATGGGCCGGGCGTGACCGTTGGGCACGTCGGTCTTAAAGACGGCTCGTCAGGGCTGACTCACCCTACCCACAGATTCGTTGGCGGTGCAGTTCGTTCAGGGCTGGCAGTATTTCACTTTCGTCCCAGTTGTTTTTCCAGCCGAATGCGGCAGCGATAGTAGAGTTGAGCTGTTCGGTATCACCGGCGAGGACGGCACGGGTGGCGGCGGAGCGGATTTCCTGCTGGGCTTTCGTGAGTGAGCCGAGCGGCGTGAACGGCGACCACGGGAAGGGGAACGACTCGACGATTTGAGTGGGTGCTATTTTTTGAACGTAGGCGCGCCACCATGAAATGAAGGCAGCGGATTCCAAGACGGCGTGGGTGAAGTCGTCGTCGCGGGCTACGATGAGGAGTGAATCATCGGGTAGATGATCGCTTTCAAACCACGTCCAAGTTGGTTCGGAGTCGTTGAGCGCGGTGGCGAGAAAGCGATCAAGGCGGGCGAGGGCGTGGCGCAGCGAGGGTTGCGCGTGGGGGTTGTGCCACCAGGAAACGGAGGGTGCGGTGGTTTCGGTTTCTGATTTGTGGGAGCGAGCTTGCTCGCGACTTCGCGTGTCCTGAGTCGCGAGCCCCACGACTGGCTCCGGGCCCTGAGCTCGTCGAACGGGCAAGCTCGCTCCCACAGGGGAGGCATTCGCCGCTGAGATTTTTTTCTGGAGCAAAGCGAAAGGACTTTCGTGGAGGGCAGCTTCTGGCTCGCGGTAGTGGGCGGGGAAATCGATTTGCCACTGTTTGTGGATGCGACGCCCAGTTTGGCCGACGAAGGTGCGGAGGACGTCGCGGTTGGGTCGGCCGGTCGGATTGCGCGTGGTGGAAATAATTTTGGCTTCGGATGCAGTGAGGCGGGCGGGCATCCACGCGACCTCGCCAAGGAAGGCGAGCGCGGCGTTTTCCGGGAGGCGGGGCGGAGCGGCGGACATGAAGCAGAGCAATCCCGGTGCGCCGAGACAAGCAAGGGGGAAGTGCGATGCGAGCGCGGGGTGGGAGAATGCGGCGTGATAACATGAGCGAAGCATCCCGTTGTCGCTCTCGTTCCCCGTTCGACACGCTCAGGGCTTGAGTAACGGCGCTAGCAGAAACCGGCGCGCCCAGTCGCTGAGGATGGTCAGGAGCGGATTTTCATGGCTTTCGAGGACGCCCTAAGTTCCAAGCCGGTGCGGATGGCTTGTAATAAGGTATACCAGTCGAGCCAACGCCATGCCGGACTCGCCTCGGCATCGAGCCAAGCCGTCGGCTTGCTCAAATAAAAAAGGCCGCGCTGGTGGGCGCGGCCGGAGGGGCAAACGAAGTGTTCGTTTGAATTTACTTCTTGGGTAACTGGGCCTGTGAGGCGTCGAGGCGACTTTGCAAAGCATTCATTTCTGTAACAAGACGCTCCTCGATTTTCTTCCGTTCAGTGCTGTTGACGATGCTGAGATTGGAAGCATCGCGCACGATATTGGCGGGGAGAGTCAGGAGGCGGGTAATGAGGCCCTGATCCTTGAAGCTGCTGAGATAAAGGGCGGTGAGTTCGTGAGAGAGCTTCATCGAATCCTGGGCGATCGTTTGCGATTCCATGATCTGGCTGTTCAAAGCCTGATTGCGCGCCATTTCGGAAGTGAGCACGCCGCTGATCTGGTTGGAAATGCGTTCGCTGTACTCGTTGATTTTATCGCGAGTCAGATTTTGATCCTTCGACATATCAGCCAAGATGGGGGAAATTTTTTCGGCGAGACGGCCGCCCACTTTGTCGATTTGTTCGTTCTGGATTTTTTCCGCTTCTTCCGGCGTGTGGGCGATCTGGCCGTTCGGGGTCACCTTTTTCGCAATGGCTTCGGCGAGTTGCTCGACTTTTTCGGCGTTCAGTTTGGCGACTTCTTCGTCGGTCATGAACATATCGGCCGAGCGTTTGGCGATGGCGTCTTTGAGGAGCTGGTTAACGGCTTCGATGTGCCGGCGGGTATCATCGGCGGAGGCTTTGAGTTCGGCTTTGCTCTCCTCACGCAACTTGGCGATTTCTTCCTGCCGTTCTGCATTCCAATCTTTTACCGCCTTTTGATAAAAGAAAAAACCGGCACCAATCAGGATGAGTGCGGTGAGTAATATTGCGGGAATTTGATCTTTAAGCTTTTGCCACATAGTAGTGTGTGTTTGGGGTAACTAACTCTTCTGACCTACATAACAGCTAAATGTTCAAATGCAATTCGACGTTTTTAACGATTTTTTGTTAATTTTTTTGAGTCATGAGTTTAAATAAATACGAGCAAGGCCTGTTTGATTATATCGACCGCCAAACCGAGGAGCGGCGATATTGGCACGGCAAAATTGTGGAAGCCACCCGGGTTTCGCATGATTTCGGAGTTTTGGCCCGGGAACTCGAACGCGACATGTGGGATTATTACAAGGAACGGAGCCAGCAGGTGGCCGTGCTCAAGGAGCTCAATACCGGCGGGCTGCAGCGGGTGAGCTTGTTGAACCTGACGGAACATTTGCTGCGAAGGTGGGGCCCGCCGCCCCGACCCAAGAAAGCGGTTTCGCCCGGGGGTTCTCCCAACGGCACATGAATTTGGTGTTCCTTGCTAATTTCGATAGGTAAGGGTGATTGGTATGCATGGGCGTTCTCAGGTCGAATCTCAGTTGGCTCGGTTCGGAGTAGCGGCAG
>JANYCF010000171.1 GCA_025360455.1 Opitutaceae bacterium
GTGCTGGCGAAACCGGGCGCGAACTCCGGCGTATATTTCCACACGAAGTGGCAGGAGTCGGGTTGGCCCACGAGTGCGGGCTTTGAAGTGCAGGTGAACAATACCCAACCAGTCTTCGAGAAAAACTACATCGAGAACAAAAAAACCGGCAGTCTCTACGGCGTGCGGAACGTCTACAAGGCCATGGTCAAGGATGACGAGTGGTTCACGATGGCAATCACCGTGCGCCGGCCCCGGGTGCAAGTGTGGCTCAACGGTGTGCTCGTAACGGACTACATCGAGCCGGCGAATCCCGCGCTGCCGGCGGGCGGACCGCAGTTTAATCTGCTGGGGAAAGGCACTTTCGCCCTCCAATGCCACGATGAAAAAAGCAAAGTTTACTTCCGGAATATCCGGGTCCGTGTGCTGCCACCGGGTGAGGATGCGGCTGTGATCAAACCGGTTTATACGGAGCAGGATTTGCGGCGAATTGTGATCGGAAAGGATAATTTTCCTCTCGTCGATTTGCATACGCACTTGAAGGGCGGACTGACGCTGGAGCAGGTAATCGCGATTGGTGACCGCACTGGTATGCGCGCTGGCATCGCGACGAATGGCGGGGTGGGTTTTCCTATTCAGAACGATGTCGCGGCGTTGGGCTTTCTTGAAGCCATGAAAGGCAAACCGGTGTTTCTCGCCCTGCAGGCGGAGGGCCGGGAGTGGGTGGATATGTTTTCACCGGAAACGAAAGCGAAGTTCGATTACATCTTCACTGACGCCATGACTTGGACGAATAAAGCCGGGAGACGTTTGCGACTCTGGCTGCCGGCGGAGACGGAAATTGGTGCAGATGTGCAGGTGTTCATGGAGGAGCTGACCGCGCAGGCCGTGAAGATTATCGAGACTGAGCCGATTGATATCTACGTTAATCCGACATTTTTGCCCGAGGCCATCGCGGCGCGTTATGACGAGCTGTGGACGGATGAGCGGATGCAGCGGATTATTGCTGCTGCCGTGAAGCACGGCGTGGCGATTGAGATCAACGCGCGTTACCAATTACCTTCCGAGAAATTTATCCGGTTGGCGAAAGCGGCCGGCGCGAAGTTCACCATCGGTACGAACAACACCAGTGCGGCTGATTACGGCGATTGGTCGTATCCGATGGCGATGCAAGAGAAGATCGGCCTGACTTGGCGCGACATGTACGTTCCCGGGCATGAGCCAAGTCGAGCACAGCGGGCGCTATCGCGGTAGGATGGTCAGATTTGTAGGAGCCTGTTTACAGGCGACACGAACGCCCGCCGACCACCCCCACGTTGGGTCGCCTGTAAACAGGCTCCTACACAATGAGTCAGCCGGGGTTCTCAAAACGTGAATGTGAATGGGTCGGCTCCGTTGCGCTGGTTGCGATCCAAGGCGACGATGGCGGCTACTTCCGTGGCGCTGAGCTCGAAGTCGAAGAGCGCGGCATTCTCGGCGATACGAGCGGGGTTAACCGACTTGGGAATGGTGATCACGCCGACTTGCAGGTCCCAGCGCAGGACGATTTGCGCGACGGATCGGCCGTGTTCTTTCGCTATGGCCGTGAGCACGGGATCACGCAAAAGAGGACCGGCTTGCATGAGGGGACTCCACGCGGTGAGACGGATGTCGCGGGCGCGGCAGTAGTCGTGGAGCGGCTTGCTCTGCAGGTACGGATGAAACTCGATCTGGTTCACGGCGGGGACGATTTCGGCCTTGGGCAGGAGTTCGTCGAGGTGAGGGATCATGTAGTTGCTGACGCCGATGGTTTTGATGCGGCCGGTGCGCTGGAGTTTTTCCATGGTGCGCCACGCGGATTGATGCTTTCCTTTGATGGGCCAGTGGAGGAGATAGAGATCAAGGTAGTCGAGTCCGAGTTTGGTCATGCTGTCCTCGAAGGCTGCTTCGATACGATCGGCACGGATGTCGTCGTTCCAGACCTTGGTGGTGATGAAGATTTCACTGCGGGGAATACCGCTCTCGCGCACTGCTTGGCCGACGCCGCGCTCGTTGTGGTAGAGGGCCGCAGTGTCGATGTGACGGTAACCGAGATCGAGGGCGGTGCGGACAGCGCGGGCGGCGTCAGCATCGACCGGGACTTGGAATACGCCCAGACCGAACCAGGGCATGAGGAGGCCATTGTTCAGTTTGGTGGTGGCTTTGAGGCCGGCAGCGACAGAAGGAAAAGTGCCCGTGAGGGTAGGGTAGCTCATGGCATGCACCATGCACAGCAGGCGCGTGCGGTCAAATGAGGGAAGAGGAGAGAGCTCAATTTTAATGTAGCCGCGTTTGAGGGCGTTGCCCGAAAACGTGGTGGGTAATGCGTGCGGACCACGTTGTCGTTTCACTCCAACGCGGCTACGAATCGAAAATGCGTCTCAGTGCGGACGACGGACCGAAGTTTGGTGCGGACGCCACGGAAATAATTCGCCCGATTCATTGGGCTCGATTGCTCGACTCGTGGGTTGATTGGTCGGTAATATTGTCGTGTCGCCAGTCGCGGGTGAAGGTGTGGTAGGCGGCAAACCGGCGGCTTCGCGGAGTTTGTCCTTCTTGCTTTTGCGTTTTCCTTTGATGCCGCCGGTGGACGGTGGCGGCAGTGGTGCAGCAATTTCTTCGGGCTCGAAGCCGGTGATTTGCTCGCGGGGCAAATCGAGATGATGTCGTTTTTCGATTAGTCGAAAATGCGCGTGCGTGCCGGCGCTGACGAAATTGATCGCGATACCACTCTCGCCGGCGCGGCCGGTGCGGCCGATGCGATGCGTGTAGTCGGCGGCGGAGCGCGGCAGATCGAAATTCACCACGACAGGCAACTCCTCGATGTCGAGACCGCGGGCGGCGAGATCGGTCGCGAGCACAACTTGGATTTTGGAGGCTTTGAAATCAGCCAGCACCCGGGTACGTGCACCTTGACTGAGCTCGCCGTGGAGCGCTTGCGCATTGAGGCCGGCCTTGCGGAGTTTTTCGGCGACGTGCTCGGTGGCGTACTTGGTGGCGACGAAGACGAGGACGCGCGGCCACTTATTTTCCTGTACCAGATGGCGGAGCAGTTGGGTGCGTCGCAGCGGATCCACCTCAATGGCGCGCTGCGTGATGTCGGGCGTTGTGGCGGGTTCGGCCGGGACATCGATCCGCAATGGATCGTGCAGTAGTGCAGCGGCGAGACTTTGGACGGCGGACGGAAAGGTGGCGGAGAAAAGCAGGTTTTGGCGTTTGGCCGGGAGGAGCGCGATGACGCGGTTGACCTCATCGGTGAAGCCGAGGTCGAGCAGGCGATCGGCCTCGTCGAGTACGAGTGTGGAGACTTGAGCAAGCGAGACGGCGTTGTGCTCGATCAAGTCGAGGAGACGGCCCGGAGTGGCGACGATGACATCCGCGCCGCCGCCGAGATCCATCATTTGCGGGTTAATGGAAACGCCGCCGAAAATCGCCATCGTTTTGATGGGCTCCGGCAGAAAACGGGAGTAGGCGAGAATGGCGTCGGCGATTTGGGCCGCGAGTTCACGCGTAGGAGCGAGGATGAGGGTGCGGACAAAACGTCCACGTGGACGAGGAGAGGAGGACAGAAGCTGGAGAATGGGCAGGGCAAAGGCAGCTGTTTTACCTGAGCCGGTTTGGGCCGAGGCCCAGACATCTGCGCCGCGCAAGATAGCGGGAATGGCCGCTGATTGAACCGGAGTAGGCTCGGTGTAATCGTGGTCGGCAATGGCGCGGAGGAGTGGCGCGGACAGACCGAGGGAAGCGAAGGGCATAAAGGAATCGATGGCGCGAAGGCGCTGGTTTTGGAACAATAAAGAAAGAGCGGTGCAGGTAAGATCGGTGGAACCCGGCCTCCGGACGGGTTTTTTTCTGCGAGCGTTGAACAAACCGGTCCGGAGGCGAATGGCGCTTAAGTAATCCCAAGGACTTTCTTGCCGAGGCGTTTACGCCGAGGGGCACCGGGCACGGT
>JANYCF010000349.1 GCA_025360455.1 Opitutaceae bacterium
CCGCGCACCTCGGATCTTCTGCTCTGAAAAAACCCGCGCACCCACCACCACCGGGCGCGTCGCCCTGTCCGCAGTCTGTTTTTGCGTTCGCGGGCGCAGACCAAGCCGGCCCACCGGCCGGCGCGTGAGGATTGTCCTGAGCACCGCGCAGGCTCCGCCTCCGCGGCGTGACCAAGGCACGGCGGAGCGGAGCGGACGAGGGGAATTGAAATCGGGTGTGATCATCACGGAGGGACGCGGCAGATCGGTGGCGCGAGTCGCGCCAGTGCGGCTGACACGAACGTGCGGCCGTCGGGGCTTGCCACCAGCGCGCCTCGTGCACAAAACCAATCCGCAACTGACATGGTCACTCCCCACTTAGCGAAAGCTCTCCCTGAAGAACCGGATGCGTTAATTGCGCTAGTCCGGGTCTGTGGGGGTGTCGGCGCGTAAGCGCCGGCTCTACCCGGAGAAAGCATGCGTCTGCCAAAAATATTGCCCAGCGATTTGCTGACGAAGCTGCCACGCGAATCCGAGTGGCACAGTGAGGAGTGGACGATTGATACCGCTTCTGCTCACAAGCATTTTTTCGGCAAGTCGCTGGAAGAGGCGGAAAAGCTGTTTCGAGAGAATTCGATCCTCTACCAGGAAGATCTCATGTGGATGCCATTCATCCCGTGCTGTTACTATCTTCAAACGTACTCCCGTTATCTGCTTTCTGATTCCAGCGCTCGTGATTCCGACGGCGCAAGTTGCTACATCACCCTTATTGAGTGGCTGGCCGAGGATGTCCGGCGCATTCCTGTCGATTTGAAGACCCTGATTGATCGTACGCTTCAAAGACTGGCATCGGACCAGCAGTCATTCGAAGCTGATATCACCATTTATGGATCGTTCGAAGAAAGAGTCGGAAAAATCAAAAGAGCCTAACCCAGAAGGTTCTGTGGAGCGAAGCCGACACAGGACCCTTGATGAATAGGCCGTCGCAGGCGCTATGGCCCTACAGGCAAGCCCGTCACGAATGAGTTTCGACGCCCGATATGATTGCGTTTCCTACAGCGTAAATGTCTCGAGCGCGGCGCGGGCGGCGGCTTCCTCGGCGATCTTCTTCGACGTGCCAACGCCGGTGCCGAGCTTCTTGTCGTTCAAATGGACGGCGACTTCGTACTCGCGCGCGTGGCGCGGGCCGGTGGCGTTGACGACTTCGTACCGCAGCGCCGTGTTGCCGTGCTCGGGCTGGACCATTTCTTGCAACCGGCCTTTGGGGTTCTCGGCGTCTTCGAGCAGCGCGAGCCGGCCGGCGAGTGATCCGTACCATTTTAAAATCACGGCTTCCACGGTGGGGAGATCGCTGTCGAGAAACACGGCGCCGACGATGGCTTCGATGGCGTCTTCGAGGATGGAGGCGCGTTGCCGGCCTCCGGCCAGAGCTTCGCTTTTGCTGAGCAACAGACCGGCATCCACGCCGAGGTCACGCGCGAGCTGGGTGAGGAAGCCGCCCTTCGAGAGCACCGCGCGGCGACGGCTGAGTACGCCTTCGCGCTCGGTGGGGAATTCCGCGTAGAGCGCGTTGGTCAGCACGAAATGCAGGACGGAGTCGCCGAGGAATTCGAGGCGTTGGTTGTGCGCCTTGGTGGCGGGATGATCCTGCAGGTAGGACGGGTGCGTGAGGGCTTCGAGCAGGCGTGAGGGCTGGCGAAATTTATAGCCGAGGCGTTTTTGCAGAGCGATGAGAACGGTGGCGGAAGTCATGGGTTAGGAACTGGCGCTGGAGTAACGGCGGAGGCCGCGATTGAAAACAAAAATGGCCAGGGCGAACCAGAGGGCGGTGATGGCTAACAGCCAAAGCGCAATCGTGAGATCGAACCCTTTGAGCAGCGTGCTCGCGGGAGCATTGCTGACCACGACGATGGGCAAAATCCAGACGAACGCGATATTCGCCAGACCGTGGAAGGCTTGACGGGGCAACCGGGAGAATTCGCTCAGGGTGAAATAACTGCCCTCGATGCCCTGCGCACTGGTGATCCAGAAGGCGGCCGAGATACAGAGCACCAGCATGCTGTAATGGATGATAACTCCGCAGGCCACCATCAGCGCGTAGAGTGCGATATTGGTGAAGCCGGGGTGCAAACCGAGTTGGTGGGCGGAGTAGACGACGACGCCCGTGGCAACAAGGGAATTGATCAGGCTGTCGGGATCGATTTTCCGCGTCGTGGCCATGAACATCACGTTGCCGGGTTGGGCGAGAAAAAAATCGAAGTGACCGCTGCGGATATTGCGGCCCATTTCAAAAATACTGCTCCAGAAAAACCCCATCAGAAAGCGCTGGATCAGCAGGGAAGTACCGACGAGGAGCATCATCTGGTATTTGTTCCAGCCGGCGATGGAATCAGTATGCTGATAAATGACGGAGATGACGAGGAGGTTGACCGTCATCCAGAACAGCTCGACCAGGGCCCAGACGAAAAAATCGCCGCGAAACATCAGCATCCGCGTAACGGAATAACGCGCCGAAGTGAGCCAGATGCGGCAATAATGGCTGAGGGAATACATTTTCGATTTTCGAATCTCGATTTTCAAGATACTATGAGCAAGCGAGATTCAGCTGCGGCTAGTGGTGTGGGTGGCGGGTTATTGCGGGGTGAGTAAATCCAAAATCAAGAATCCAAAATCGAAAATTACTTCAGCCGCCGACGGCGGTGTGCAAGCGAAGCCCGCGTTGCCAGAGGACGCGACCGACAGTCAGGATAATCACGACCCAAACCAACTGGATTCGCAGCATGGCGAAGGCGACCTCCGGGTTGTCGATGCGGCCGGTGAAGATCGCCACAGGGAAATACATTTGATAAAAGTACGGCAGGCCGGCCGAGGCGCTAAAGAGCCAGCCGGGGAGCAGATCGAGGGGGAAGATCTGGCCGCCGAGCATGGATTCGAATGCCATGGAGAGAACGACGAAGCCTTGGATCTCGAGAAACCAAAAGCTCAGGAGGCCGAAACCATAGGCGATGCCAAACTGGATCAGAGCGGAAAGGAACAGCGCCGGTATGCCGATGGCCAGTCGCCACGGTTCGGTGGGCAGTACCAGATAATCCTTGAGGAGCGGGTAGGAAATTAACAAGGGCAGGAGAATCAGCAGGCCGGTAACAGTGCGGGCCGAGAGGTAGATGCCGAAGCGGTAGGCGAAGTAGTTCACCGGCTTGAGCAGGAACTGGTTGATCATCCCGTTGCGGATTTCCTCGCTGATCTGGTAGTCTTCGTTGAAGGCACCCACCAGAAATTGCACCACGATCAGGGCGATGAAGTAGGTGAAGGTTTGGGCGAAATTGAAGCCGCCGATGTGGGCGTTGCCGCTGTACGCGGCTCCCCAGAGGATGAATACCACGACGAGATGGAAAAACGAAAAGAAACCCCGGATGGCGAAATTGGCCCGATAAACCAAATTACTCTGCAAGCCGACGGCGTACACGGAACGATATTTGTTGAGCGTGGCGAGCATGGTGGTGGAAAGAAAGCAGAAGTGAGCAGCAGCCGCGGCAAAGCGCAAGCGGAGTGTAGCCGGAATATTTTTGCGCTGGTGGAGGGATGGTCATGGCCGTAGCGCAGGCCTCCGGCCTGCTTCATCCAAGGCAGGCTGGAAGCCTGCGCTACCTTCGGATCGTTCGCTGCGGCCCCGCGCTAATAATGGCATGAAATGTGTCTTTGCCTTGGGTGAAGCTTTCGGTAAGATACCCGCTTATGGAATTGCATGGTCTCTCATTGATCGGATTCGGCACAGGTGCGGCTCACGGCATCGAACTGCATGCGTTGCATGCCACCACAGGTGAAAAACTTGCCCCGACCTTTCAGGCGGCCAGTGCGACTGAGGTCGATCGGGCCGCTCGCTTGGCGGCGACGGCCGCTCCGGTGCTCGCTCGTTTGTCCGGCGCCGCACGCGCAAAATTTTTGCGGGCGATCGCCACGAAATTGGAATTTAATATCGCGGAACTCACCGCCCGGGGCACTTGGGAAACCGCGTTGCCCTTGGGCCGCTGTCAATCGGAAGTGGGGCGCACCGTTGGTCAACTCCGGCTATTCGCCGAAATGGTTGAGAGGGGCGAATGGGTGAATGCGCGCATCGAGACCGCCCAACCCGACCGCAAACCTCTGCCGAAACCGGACCATCGCTCGATGATGAGACCGCTCGGGCCGGTGGTGGTGTTTGGCGCGAGTAATTTCCCTTACGCTTTTTCCGTGGCGGGTGGCGACACGGCTTCGGCTTTTGCGGCGGGCTGTCCGGTGATCGTGAAAGCGCACTCCGGTCATCTGGGCACGGCGGAGTTGGTCGGCCAATTGGTGGTCGAGGCCGTGCGCGAATGCGGTTTGCCCGAAGGAACTTTTTCGTTGGTTTTTGGCGCGGGTAGCGAAATCGGTCAGGCGCTCGTGCGTCATCCGGCGGTGCAAGCAGTCGGCTTCACGGGTTCGCGCAAAGCGGGTTGCACTTTGATGAGTGTCGCAGCCGCGCGGCCGCAGCCCATTCCGGTTTACGCAGAGATGAGCAGTGTGAATCCGGTGTTTATTCTGCCCGGAGCGATCAAGGCGCGCAGCGCGGAGATGGTGGATGGTTTCCAAGCGTCGATCACCTTGGGCGTCGGCCAATTTTGTACGAACCCGGGCCTGCTCATCGTGCAGGCGGGTGCGGCGACCGATGCGTTCATCGCGGCGCTCGGAGCGAAACTGGCGGCGACGCCGCCCGCGACGATGTTGACCAAGGGGATTTGTGCGGCTTACCAACACGGCGTGAGCGAACGCGCCAAGTCGGCCGGCGTGCGCGTGATTGCCCAAGGGCCGAGCGGGAATGCCGGCACGGCTTCTGCGGCTCTGTTCGGGACGGAAGCCGCGAACTTTGTTCAGTGTCCAGGGTTGGCGGAAGAAATTTTTGGACCCAGTACGCTGGTTATCTACTGTCGTGATCGCGCTGAGATGTTGGCCGTGGCAGCCGTGAGCGAAGGCCAGCTCACCGCCACGATTCAGGCTATGTCTTATGAAGATATCGACGATCTGGTGCAAGTGGTCGGCGGTCGGGTGGGGCGCATCGTTTTCAACGGTTACCCCACCGGCGTGGAAGTCAGCCATGCGATGGTGCATGGCGGGCCGTTTCCGGCGACGAGTGATGGCCGCAGTTCGTCTGTCGGCACGCGTGCCGTCGAGCGTTTCGTACGTCCGGTGTGTTACCAGAGTTTTCCTGATGCAGCTTTGCCGGTCGAACTGCGGAACGCGAATCCGCTGGGGATTATTCGCTTGGTGAACGGGCAATGGACGCGGGCCGTGAGCGTGTGAGCGGATCAATTCAGTTGAGAGAGTTGAGAGCTGAGAGCCTGATGCTTAGAGCAAGGATATGTGAGTGACACTAAAAACCTGCGCTCAAAGGTGGAGCCCGGTCTCTGGCCCACTGTCGTTGAGTTGAGAAGTTC
>JANYCF010000244.1 GCA_025360455.1 Opitutaceae bacterium
GGCCCATTGCGCGCAGCTCCAGAAGGTCAGCCTCAATCGTGGCAACCAACCCATTCGCGCTGATTTTGCCTTGCTGACCGCTGGCGTCTGACCTCTGACTTCTGCCTTCATGTCTGAAAAACTCACCCCGATGATGCAGCAATACTTCGAGGTCAAGCGTGGCCTCCCGCCGAATACGATGCTGCTTTTTCGCCTCGGGGATTTCTATGAGATGTTTTTTGGCGATGCCGAACTGGCGTCACGCCTCCTCGGCATCACCCTGACGAAGCGCCAGGAAACCCCCATGGCGGGCATCCCCTTCCATGCCGCGGACAACTACGTCACCAAGCTCCTCGCAGCCGGCAAGAAAGTCGCCATCTGCGACCAGGCCGAGCCCGCCAAAGCCGGCAAGCTTGTCCGCCGCCAGGTCACCCGTATTCTTTCCCCGGGCACCACCCTCTCCGCCAACCAGCTGGACGCCGCGAAAAATCATTATCTTTGCGCGCTGGAAATCAACAAGGCCGGCTTGCACGCGGCGTGGATTGATTTGTCCACGGGAGAGTTCCGCGTCGCCACCGATGCCAGGCCGGAAAATCTCCTGCCCGTTCTCACCGCGCTCGACCCGGCAGAAATTATTTTGATCGAGGGCGAAATCGACAAATGGAAAAGCGCCCCGCACGAGGCGCACACGCTGCACAATCTGCAGCACTTCTGCGCCGGCCGGCTCATCACCGAACTGCCCGGCTATCACTTTGAAGTCAGCAGCGGCGCCAAGTCCGTGATGGACGCCCTCGGCGTGCTGAATCTCCAAGGCTTCGGTCTCGCGCACCAGCATCCTGCACTCGGCGCGGCGGGCGCAGTGGTTTACTACGCGACGGAAAATCTCTGCGCGAAACCGGAGAATCTTCGCTCGCTCCAGGAATACCGCAGCGCCCGCACGCTTCTGCTTGATCCCGCCACGCTACGGAATCTGGAAATCTTCGCCTCCATCCGCGGCACGCGGGAAGCCTCGCTCCTCGGCGCCATTGATCGCAGCACGACCGCCGCCGGCTCGCGCCTCCTCGAACGCTGGCTCGCCGCCCCGGTGCTCGACCTGCCGGAAATCCAGCGCCGCCAGACCATCGTGGGTGAATTCGTCGGGCAACCCAGCGACCTCGCGGAGTTGCGCGAACTGCTTAACAAGGTCCGCGATATCCCGCGTATTCTCAGCCGGCTCCAAAACCGCCTGCGTAATCCCCGCGAGCTCGGCGGCGTGCGCGACACCCTCGCGCAAATCCCACCCATCATCGCCTGCCTCGATTTGCTCGACGCCCATCTCGTCGGCAGCCACGACGGCGAAGTTTCCAAAGTCCGCCAGCGTCTCACCGATCTCCCCGCGCTGCGCGAACTGCTCGGCCGCGCCCTCGCCGACGAACTCCCCAACGATCTCCAAGACGGAAATTATATCCGCGCCGACTACGACACCGAACTCGACCGTCTCCGCGGTCTCACCTCCGGCAACAAAACGTGGCTCGCCGACTTGGAACGCCAGGAGCAGGAACGCTCCGGCATCAAGAGTCTCAAAGTCCGCTATACATCCATCTTCGGCTACTACATCGAGATCACCAAGGCCAATCTCCACCTCGTTCCCACCGATTACATCCGCAAACAAACCACCGCCAACGGCGAACGTTACGTCACCGAGGCGCTGAAGTTGAAAGAGAAAGAAATCTTTTCCGCCGAGGAAAAATCCCTCGCCCGCGAGCTGGAACTATTTGGCCAACTCGTCGCCGAAGTTCTGACTGAAGCCGCCACTCTCACCCGCATCGCCGATGCGCTCGCCGAACTCGACGTGCTTGGCGGCTGGGCGGTGCTGGCACGTGAATGGGATTACTGCCGTCCTTCGCTCGATGATAACGAAACGCTTTCCATCACCGATGGGCGTCATCCCGTGGTCGAGCAAATGATGCGGCAAGAACGCCTCGGCCTCGCCGGCAGTCACACCTTCGTGCCGAACGACACCGCGCTCTCCGCCACCGATGCGCAGGTCATCCTCATCACTGGCCCGAACATGGCGGGTAAATCCACCTACATCCGCCAGGTCGCGCTGATCACGCTCATGGCGCAGATCGGTTGCTGGGCTCCCGCGAAGGCGTGCCGCATCGGATTGGTTGACCGTATTTTTTCCCGCGTTGGTGCCAGCGATGATCTCGCACGCGGCAACTCCACCTTCATGGTCGAGATGAATGAGACGGCCAACATTCTCAACAACACCACCGACCGCTCGCTCATTATCCTCGACGAGATCGGCCGCGGCACCTCGACCTACGACGGCCTGAGCATTGCCTGGGCCGTCGTGGAGCATCTGCACCGCTCCGCCGATCGCGGCCCGCGCACGCTCTTCGCCACGCATTATCAGGAACTCACCCAACTGGAGAAGCACTTGCCGCGATTGAAAAACTATTCTGTCGCCGTGAAGGAGTGGAACGACGAGATCGTTTTTGTGCGCCGCGTGGTGCCGGGCGCCGCTGATCGCAGTTACGGCATCCAAGTCGCGCGACTCGCCGGCCTGCCCCTCGAAGTCATCGACCGCGCGAAGACCATTTTATCCCAGTTAGAATCGGATGACGTGACGGTGACATTGCCCGCCGCGCCGCAGGCCAAGCCGAAGAAGAAGATTAGTGTCATGCCAGCGGATGATTCGCAGATGAGTTTGTTGTGAGGGTAATGATCTCCGGGGGATTTCACAAAAAACCTGATGACACCACTCAATCACCTATTACCTGTTCTGTAGCCACGAGCGCCAGCAAGCGGTCTGTCTTCGGCTCGCTGGCGCTCGCCGCTACACATCCAAGCCGAAGCAAGCTTCGGATATGGGGCCCACCCGAGCATAAAAAAGCCCGCTCACTTGAGCGGGCTTCGTCATGATTAGGCCTGAACTTCGGGCTTGGGTGCCTCGGCTTCGGCTGGAGCCACAGGTACAGGGGTCGGTTCGACTGCTGCCACCGGTGCGGCCACTGCGGCTACCGGAGCTGGCGCCTCGGGGAAGTCCACCGGATCGTGTTCTTCACCGTGTTCCTCGACTCGCTTGGCAGCTTGCGGCGTCACGGGCGGTGGCGCGAAGAGCTTACCGTCGGAGAATTCCGTCACATAACCTTCGGTCACGAGCCAGCGCAGATCATTGTTCATCTTGCGCAAGGTATCGGCCTGCTCAGGTGGCAACGCGATATGAGGCATCGGTGAAGCGACCTCGCCTTCCGGCACCGGAGTGGCGGCAATGGCGGCGGCCAGATCGATATTAAGGAATTTCAACGGCAGATCCTTCACGGGCATCATCGGATTTTTTTCGATGAACTCGATCAATCCCGTGATGCTCACGGAGAACACTTGGCCAGGAACGCGGAAGTGGCGCTTGACCGCGCACACATAGGAAACGCCGCGCGAACCTTTCTTGAAGATCGTGAAACCTTCCCGACGCAAACGACCGCGAAGGGCGTTGGCGGTATCGAGCGGGAAACGGCGTTGGCGTTCAACATGACCTTCGACGGCGCGCTTCATTTCACCGGGCGGTAATTTTTCAATCAGCTTGCCGTGGAAACGTACCGTCTCAAGAGCGCGAACCACTTTATCCTTGGCGTTCGTGAGCAAATACGCCCGGGCCTCGTCATAAGAATCGAAGCTGGGGCCGGCTGGAACCTCGGCGACTGGTGCGACGGGCACTTCCACGGGAGCGACGGCTTCCACGGCAGGAGCGCCTTCGACGGCAACAACCGGAGCGACCGTCTCGGAGCCGGCAGCAGCGGCGGGAGCTGGCTTCGGCGCAATGGGCTTCCACGTATAGCGCGTGACCTTCTTCATCTTATCCATCCATTGCTGGACGACTTCCGGCTCACGCACGGAAACGACGCTGTCACGGAATTGATCAAACGACATGCGCGAAGCGAGCTTGGCGGCATGATGCTGCTGGAGAACCTGCAGATAACGGTGGTGATTTGGTGGCCCGAGCAACTCGCCCGTGATGCTGCACTTGTTGATGATGGGGAAATTTCCTTTCGGAGGATCGACTTCGACTTCCGCCGTTTCAAAGAAATGGCTGAGGCTATTCTTCAAGACATGCTGGATCGCGGCATCTTCGTTCTCAAACGGAAGATGATCGGGCAACGACAGGAAAAGCGGAGCGGACTTAGGGGTGTTCACGGGCTCTGCGGGAGCCGTGCCTTGCGGAGCATGGCCGCCCTCCTCCGTCTTGCGCTGGATGACGAGCACGAAGCGATCATTCTTTTCCAGCACAGCCTTCGTGATTTCGAATAATTGAAAGGTCCGGCAGGAAGTACGCACCGCCTTCACCAAAGCGGCAAAGCCCGCATCCTCGGGATAGCAGGTAATATTAAAGAAAGGACTGACGTAAGGCCCGCGCTCAAATTGCGCCCCCTCGCCACCGCGAAAATCGCGACGCTCGCCACCCTGAAAGTCGCGACGTTCACCGCCACCTTGGAATTCCCGGCGTGGTCCGCCGCGGAAACCTTCGCCCTGTCCTTGCGGAGGACGATCACCGCGATTAAATCCACCACCACCCGGAGCGAAACTGCGTCGGTCACCCTGGGGAGCGCCACCGGGACCGGAAGGAGCACCGGCCCCGCCGCCTGGCTGGCCCATCGGGGCGCCGGCTGGCTTATGGAAGCTGCGACGATCACGCTGGCCTCCGGGAGGAGCTCCGCGATTACCGTCGTCACGCCGGTCGCCACGATCGAAATCGCGGTCGCGGCGCTGGGAGGGCGCGGATACTTTAGCTTCGGTCCACTGCGTGCCGAAGGTGAAGGCATTCAACTGCGTCAGGTCGATTTTATTCAAACCTGAGGTGTTGGTTTCGTTGGCGGGCTTCTGGTCGTCCATGAATGGGCAGAAAACGGGGATAGTTACCCCGGTATGATTCGGTTGAGTTGCTTAAGGTTCCACGAGCATTAGGTCTAGTTCGCGAAGAGGGCGCAGTGTCCTTGTTGAAAAAGAGCATGGCAAGCGCATTTCGGGGCTTTACATGATTGAAGCGATTCCCCTAATTCGCCCTTCCGTTGGAGAAATGCTCGGGTGGTGGAATTGGTAGACACACACGTTTGAGGTGCGTGTGCCGTAAGGCGTGCAGGTTCGAGTCCTGTCCCGAGCACCAACTAAAATGGTAAGCGCCCAAAGCGCCGCTTGGAGAGCAATAATCACTGGAAAAGATAGGTTCTATATGACCTATAAGTCTTATAGGGATAGATTTCTTATAGGGATAGATTTCTTCAGCATTAGCCCCATTTCCGTCTTACCCCATCCCCGTATTTGACCCCGGGCCACTTCTCCTCAAGGTCTCTCGACCGACGCCATGCACTCCGACGCCATAAAAAAAGCCCTCCTCGCCTCCTACGCCCTCGGCGGAGGGATCAACCACCTTGATGGCGCCAACCTGCCTTCACAGGATAAAGTCGTCGAACTCGCCCGCGATCTCATGCACCTGCTCTTCCCGGGCTTCTTTGAAGACAGCGGTCTCACCCAGGCGGACGCCCCGGCTTGGCTCGATCAGATTCTTTCCAAGATTGAAAAACGTCTCAGCGCAGAACTCGAGAAATGCCTGCGTTACGCCAAGGAAACCGATCCCAAAGCGAAGGCTAAAAAGTTCACCGCTGATTTTCTCAACACCCTGCCGGAGGTTCGTCGCGTAGTGCAGACCGATGTCGCTGCTGCCTATACCGGCGACCCCGCCGCCCGCAGTCTCGACGAAATTATTCTTGCCTACCCCTGCGTCCTCGCGATCTCGCTGCAACGCTTGGCCCACGTCCTCTACGCGCAAAAAGTACCGCTCCTTCCCCGCATGCTCACCGAATACGGGCATGAACGCACGGGCATCGACATCCATCCCGGGGCACACATCGGCGAACATTTTTTCATCGATCACGGCACCGGCGTCGTGATCGGCGAAACCGCCATCATCGGGGCGAACGTTAAAATCTACCAAGGCGTCACGCTCGGCGCGAAATCTTTCGAGACCGATGCTTCCGGCGTGCCGATCAAAGGCGTCAAGCGCCACCCGGAGATTGGCGACCGTGTCACGATCTATGCCCACGCCACCATTCTCGGTGGCGACACCGTCATTGGCGCGCACTCCGTCGTCGGCGCAAGTGTGTGGTTAATGGAATCAATCCCGCCGCACAGCGTCGCCTATTATAAAGATACCAGCCTGATCGTCCGCCCCCGCAAAGCGCATGAGCTGGTCCTCGACGGTGCGGATTGGTCGATTTGAGCACCAATCAAATTGGGCCGATCTCTCTTTTTTGTAGGAGCCTGTTAACTGGCGAGCTCACATTCGATCCGTTGGCGGAACTTTTGATCGCCTGTAAACAGGCTCCTACAAATCGACCCCGGACCTTCGTCTAGACAAATAGCTATCGCGCGAGTGTTCACCTAATCCCGCTCAGATATAATACATCTCAGCGTCTACTTTGGCGGCGATGATTTCCAGGGTGTAGCTGCGGGCTTTGGCCGCAGCGGCTTCGCGCACTTCGCCCCAAATCTGTTTTAGGCGGCGACTGGATCGCCCCCCGGTGCTCCCATTGCCGTTGAATTCGAATAATTCCCCTTCCACGGCCTCAATGATATCCAAGAGTGTGATTTCTGCGGGCGGCCGGGCGAGCAGAAATCCGCCCTGCGTGCCGCGGCGGCTGATCACGAGTTTGGCGTGGCGCAATTCCCCGAGCATTTGCGCCAGGAAGTTTGCCGGCACGCCCTCAGCTTTCGAGAGCTGCTCGATGCGCACTGGTTCGCCCTTGGCATATTCCCGCGCCAGCTCGCACAGAATGCGACAGGTGTAATCGAGCTTGGCGGTAATTTTCATAAGGGAGGAAAGCCGTACACCCCGACATCAACCATGCCTCAATAGTACGGAAATTAAGGTAGGGACCGACCACCGGGCCGTCCGCGCCCGTCCTTGCGGCGTGCCCAGCGGTCGCGCCCTACCGCCAAACATCCCAATGATCAGAGTGTCATTCGTGTCTTGAATCTGACTCATATCGCGTAATCGGTGCTCTCGGGTTT
>JANYCF010000357.1 GCA_025360455.1 Opitutaceae bacterium
GCCCGACGAAGTTCGCCGCTTCGACGCCGCCGGTCGCGCCGCCGGCCGGCCCATCGACATCCACCTCAAAATCGATACCGGCATGGGTCGCCTCGGTGTTTGGCATGAGCAAGCCGCGGCGCTCCATACCCAAATTCTCGCAGCTGGCAGCGTGCGACTTGCCGGTGTTTTCACGCACTTCGCCAGCGCCGATGAAGATCCCGCTTTCACCGCTGAGCAACGCCAGTTATTTCTCACTACGTTGCGCGCACTTCCCGACCTCGATCCCGCCGCACTTTTTATTCACGCCGATAATTCTGCCGGTCTCGAAACCACACCCGACGACAGCGTATTCAACGCCGTGCGCGTCGGCCTGCTGCAATTTGGGATTTTGCCCCATCCGAACTCAATGCTCGCCCGCGTACATACCGAGCCAGTTTTCAGTTTTCACACCCGCGTCGGTTTGGTGAAAGAACTGCCCGCCGGTACCGGAGTCAGCTATGGTCGCACCCACGTCTTAGTGCAGCCGGCTCGTGTTGCGCTGCTCACGGCCGGTTACGGCGATGGACTCGCGCGCGCCTGTAGTAATCGCGGTGCAGTTCTTATCCACGGCCAACGTTGTCCCATTCTCGGCCGTGTCTGCATGGATCAAACCGTGGTCGACATCTCGAGTGTGCCCGATGAAGTACGTTGCGGCGATTCAGTGATCCTCATCGGACGACAGGGAGCAGAAGAAATCAGCGTCACCGAGTTCAGTCGCTGGGCCGACACGATTCCGTGGGAGACGCTGTGCTCCGTCACAAAGCGCGTGCCCCGACTCTACCGTAACGCAGCGGGTGTTTAGTCGCCGCCGATTTCGATCGGCCAACAGTGCCGCGGCTTTCGGGCCACGCCTGAACTCGTGAATGCAATGCCCCTGATCATAGAACTGCCGCAACCGCGTGAGCCGTTGCGGCAGTTATCCGTTCAAAGCGGAGAATAAAATAGTAAATCCAGCCGGGAGTACGGCGCCCTTACAGACGCAGAGAATACCGTCGCGAATGACGATGCCATGCGGGTATTCGCCATCGGCTTTACCCTCAGGGGAGAGCGAAACGCCATCCGAGATACGGGCGTTCTTGTCGATGATGGCACGCTTGATATGACAATTGCGGCCGATGCCCATGGGCGGTTTACCCCGGGCCACGTCAGCGGCAACTTCCTTCGCCGTCTGATAAAAATCAGCGCCCATCATGACCACGTCTTCCATGTTGGTTTTCTCGCCTAAGACTGAACGGATACCAATCACACAGTGGCGCAAGGTCGAGTCGGTCACAATGCAACCATCGCCGATAACCACATGGTCGATGCTACAATGGTTTATTTTCGAAGCCGGCAGGTAGCGCGCATGGGTATAAATCGGCGAGGCGCGATCGAAGAAATTGAAAGGCGGGAGCGGATGCGTGAGTGCGATATTTGCCTCGAAGAAGGCGCGTACGGTTCCGATATCTTCCCAATACCCTTCGAAAACATAACTGAAAAGACGGGACGTGCTGAGCAGACTAGGAATAACCTCTTTACCGAAATCCTTCATCTGATTGTCCAAGGAACGTCGCAGTACCTCGCGGCTGAAAACATAAATGCCCATCGAAGCGAGACACTGCTTCTCCTCCACTTTGGATTCGAGTTTGGCCTCAATGGCCGGGCTGATCGCGAGACTGTTAATCACCGCCGGATCCTTCGGTTTCTCCACAAATTCCGCCACCGAGAGATCGTCGTTGACGCGCATCAGGCCGAGACCTTCCACCTTGCTCACCGGCACCGGAATGGCGGCGATCGTCACATCGGCCTGAGTGGCGATATGCTGCTCGATAATTTTTCGAAAATCCATCCGGTACAGTTGGTCACCGGAGAGAATGAGGACGAGGTCGTGACCGTGCGCATCGAAGTGATCGAGGTTGCGCCGCACCGCATCAGCGGTGCCCTCATACCACGAGGTACTGAGATTGGTTTGTTCGGCCGAGAGCAAATCAATGAAACCCGCTCCGAAGGGATCGAAATGAAAGCTCTTATTGATATGCCGGTGCAGTGAGGCCGTTAGGAATTGCGTGAGCAGAAAGATCCGGTTGTATCCGGAATTGAGACAATTGCTGATCGGGATGTCGACCAGCCGATATTTGCCCGCCAGCGGTACAGCCGGCTTGCAACGTTCTTTAGTCAGCGGATAGAGCCGAGTCCCCCGGCCGCCACCCATGATAACTGATAGTACTCGTTTCACGTCTGATAAGGTTATTAGGTAATTCCTTGCCTATCTTTTTTGAGGTTGTCACAAATCGCCAGCTTAAACACCCAATAAATTCATGTGCGGAATCGTCGGATATATCGGTAAACAAAAAGCATCCACTATCATACTCGAAGGCCTCAAACGCCTAGAATATCGCGGATATGATTCTGCCGGTGTCGCCACTCAGGTCAACGGAGGTTTCGAACTTGCCAAGAAAATCGGCCGGGTCGATGGCCTAATGAAAGCAACTAGGGCCCAGAAGCTACCTGGAACCACCGGAATCGGCCACACCCGTTGGGCTACCCATGGCGGCGTAACGGACGCCAATGCCCATCCTCATATCAGTAGCGACCAGAAGATCGCGATGATCCATAACGGTGTCATCGAAAACTATGTCGGAATTAAGAAATTTCTCCTCACCAAGGGTTACACCTTTCAATCGGAGACCGACACCGAGGTCCTTTGCAATCTCCTCGCCTATCATTACCAAAAAGAACCGGCCAACGCCGAAGGCAGCCGCTTCCTTGAGGCCGTACGCAAGACGCTCCGCCACATCGAAGGCACCTACGGTATTGCCGTCATGTGCGCCGATTGCCCGGCCGAGATCGTCTCGGCCCGCAAAGGATCTCCGCTGATTCTTGGGGTGGGCGACGGCGAATATATGCTCGCCAGCGATGTCTCCGCGATCATCAGCCGCACCCAAAATGTGGTTTACTTAAAAGACGGTGAAATCGTGCATCTCACGGCGAAAAATTTCACCATCACCACGCTGGAATCGGAGGACGTCTCCCCGGTCATCGACAAAGTCAGCTGGACCATCGAGGCCGCAGAAATGGGCTCATACGCCCACTTCATGGAGAAGGAAATCTTCGAGCAGCCGCTCGCACTCGAAAACACCATGCGCGGCCGCTTCTCCGAGGACGGCAGTACCGCAGTGTTCGGCGGACTCAACATTTCCGCCATCGATTTCCGCCAGGTTGACCGCTTTCACTTTATCGCGTGCGGCAGCGCCTGGCATTCCTGCCTCGTAGCCGAACAGCTGATCGAACGTTTTGCCCGCGTGCCCGTCGAGGTGGATTACGCCTCTGAATTCCGCTACCGCAATATCCCTCTGAGCAAAAATGCTTTGTTTTTCGCCATCAGCCAGTCGGGCGAGACCATTGATACGCTTGCGGCCATGCGCGAAGCCCAGCGCAAAGGCTACAAGGTCCTCGCGATCAATAATGTGGTCGGCTCCACCATCGCCCGCGAAGCTGACGGTGGCGTCTACCAACACGTCGGTCCGGAAATCGGCGTGGCTTCGACGAAGGCCTTCACTTCGCAGCTCCTCGTCGGCGCCATGCTGGCGCTCTACATCGGCCGCATGCGTGACATGAGCTTCAGTAGCGGCATCGAATACGTGAAGGCACTCAAAGGCGTACCCGACCTCGTGCGCGAGACCCTCAAACTTGCCCCACAAATCAAGGATATCGCAAATCGCTATGCGCACTATCACGACTTTTTATTCCTCGGCCGGTTGACTCTCTTCCCGGTTGCACTGGAAGGCGCGCTCAAGCTCAAGGAAATCTCCTACATCCACGCGGAAGGTTATCCTGCGGCCGAGATGAAGCACGGCCCTATCGCTCTCATCAGCGAACAATGTCCTTCCGTATTTCTTGTGTCATCCGGGGAAATGTTCAACAAAGTCCTTTCTTCGATGCAGGAAATTAAAGCGCGCAAAGGCAAAATCATCGCCATCGTCTCGGCGAATTGTGAACTGCCCGAAGGTCTCGCCGACGAAGTGATTCGCATACCAGAGTGTCATGAGGCCGCACTCCCCATCATCGCCACTATTCCCGTCCAGCTCTTGAGCTACTACATCACCGTCGCCTTAAAACTCGACGTCGATAAGCCGCGTAATCTCGCGAAATCGGTCACCGTCGAGTAATCATGCACGTCACGCCTTCACGCGAAGCCTTTCAGCAACTGAGTCGGCAAGGCAATGTGGTGCCAGTCACCACGGAGCTCTTGGCCGATCTGGAGACGCCCGTCTCCGCCTACGCCAAACTCCGCGGCCACGGGCCGGCGTTCTTGCTCGAATCAGTTGAAGGCGGTGAAAACGTCTCCCGCTACAGCTTCATCGGTTGTAACCCGCGCAAAGTTATTTCCGCGCGTCCGGGCGACGCCGATCCCTTAAAGCTACTTGAAACCGAGATGGCTCGCTACAAACCGGTGTCCCTGCCCGGCCTCCCTCCCTTCACCGGTGGCGCCGTGGGCTACCTTGGCTACGAATTCATTCATGCGGTCGAGCGCACCGTTCCTCTCGCGGCCAAAGACGATCTGGGCATGCCGATGATGTGGTTCATGCTCTGCGACTCACTGGTGGTATTCGATCGCGCCCGGCAGACTCTGCGCCTCATCGTCAACGCCCACCTCGAAGGCGACGTCGAAGCTGCCTACAATCGCGCCATCAATGAACTGCAGCGCTTGCAAACCGTCTTGGCCGGTAATTCCCCGCTCACTCCCATGGAGCTGATCGATTCCGGCAAAATCGAAGTCCCTCCCGGCAATTTTGGCCAAGCAGGTTTCGAACAACTCGTCGCCAACACCAAGGAATATATCCGCGCCGGCGATATCTTCCAGATCGTGCTGTCTCAACGTTTCAGCAAATCCTTCACTCGTCCCGCGCTGAATCTCTACCGCACTTTGCGTACGGTAAATCCTTCGCCGTACATGTTCATCTTGGAGACCGGTGACTTCGCTCTCGTCGGCGCGTCGCCCGAAGTGCATGTGAAATTGACCGGTCGCAAAACCGAAATCCGTCCCATCGCCGGCACTCGTCCACGCGGCAAGACTCACGCCGAGGATGTCGCTTTCGAAAAGGAACTGCTCGCCGATGAAAAAGAAAAAGCCGAGCACTTGATGCTCGTTGACCTCGCCCGGAACGACATCGGCCGCGTCTGCGAGTTCGGTTCGGTCAAAGTACCCGAGTTCATGACGATCGAGCGCTACTCCCATGTGATGCACATCGTGTCACAGGTAGAGGGACAACTTGCGCCAGAACGTACCGCCTTTGACCTCATGCGTGCCACATTTCCCGCCGGCACGGTCAGCGGCGCACCGAAAGTTCGGGCCATGCAACTTATTGCCGAAATGGAAGGCACTCAGCGTGGCAGTTACGCCGGCGCTTTAGGCTATTTTAGTTACGATGGAAATCTGGATTCATGCATAACTCTACGGACGGCACTACTTAAAGACGGCATGGTGCATGTGCAAGCGGGAGCCGGCCTTGTCGCCGACTCTGAGCCAACTGCGGAATACCACGAGACCATCAATAAGGCATCCGCCCTATTCAAGGCGATTAGTCTGGCAGAGAAATTAGGCATCTAAGCGGCACAGTCGCGCGTAAGATCGGTCATAACAGCTATTCGGGAATATAATCCCGATTACCGGCATCTATTATGCAGGTAACGTCGCGACCACTTAAACCGTCATTCCCTTTTCAGTCCCATGCCTACACGAAAAAAGTCCATTCGCACTGCGCCGGCTACTGTAGCGATACCCGTTGATCGCGCCAGCCGTTCTCTGAATATTCCGTCCGCCGACACCGCTCCCGGCCTTCGTCCCGAAATCAAACCTGCCACGCCACCCAGTCAGTTCGATCAAGCCTCTCCCGTTGATCGGCGCGACGAACGTTCGAACCTTCAGCTTTATCTGAACGTGATCCGACAGACCGCTCTCCTCACCGTAGAGGAAGAAATCAAGTTGGCCGCGCGCATCAAAAAAGGCGACAAGGCCGCGCGCGATCACATGATCTCTGCGAATCTCCGCCTCGTCGTGAAGATCGCCTACGATTACCACATGATGGGACTCCCGCTCATGGATCTCATCAGCGAAGGCAACCTCGGCCTCATCAAAGCCGTCGAACGCTTCGACCCTGCCAAGGGCGGTAAGCTCTCTACCTACGCTGCGTGGTGGATCAAGCAGTCGATGAAGCGCGCCCTCGCCAATCAATCCAAGACGATCCGTCTCCCCGTCCATCTCGTGGACAAAATTTCCCGCATGCGGAAAGCGATCGCCAAACTCACCGACGAGCTGGGGCGCGAACCCGAGACCGAAGAGATCGCCGCCGAGATGCAGATCCCGACCAACAAAGTCGCTCTGCTCCAAACCGTCAGTGTTCGTCCGGCTTCACTCGATGCTCCCGTCGGACAGGATTACGACTCCGCCACCCTCGGTGAACTCATCGGGGACGATAACGCGGTCAGCCCGTACGAAGGACTCGGTGACAAGAATCTCAAGGAAGGCCTCCACGCCATGGTCAACTCGCTCGACCCGCGCGAAGCCAGCATTCTGACACTGCGTTTCGGTCTCGGCGGCGAGAAAGAGATGACCCTCGAGGAAGTAGGCAAGAAATTCAAAGTCACCCGCGAACGCATCCGCCAATTGGAGTACCTCGCCCTCGGCAAAATCCGTCGTCAATTGCAGAAACAAGACAAACAACTGACCTCGGATGAAATCGAGCAGGAGCGTCATGCCGACGAACGCGCCCAAACGATCCGCGACTACGTTGCCACGCACTCGGGTGCGACCGCCTAAGCTTCAATCATCATCAGTAAACTTCAGGCGCCCGGTTTCATCCGGGCGCTTTTTTATTGCTGAGCCATTCTTACGGTAGCCACGTTGGAGCAGGAGCGACAACGCGGATAAGGCGAAACGGCTTTGGCCACGTTTTCGGTCTGCGACCTCAAACACGGCTACAAAGCAAACCTCACCGCGCATTCTCCCCGCCCGACGTGTAAGAATGTGAGACCTTACTCACTCAAACCGCAGCGCCTCAATCGGGTCAAGTGACGCGGCTTTCCATGCCGGATAAAATCCAAACCCCACGCCAATACCGGAACAAACAAGCAGTCCGATCATAACCCAAAGCCACGGGATGACCGCAGGCGTCTCCATAAAAAAGGCCAAGATATTTCCCCCGGCGATGCCGAGCACGATGCCGAACACGCCACCGAGCACCGATATAAAAACGGCTTCGAACAAAAACTGCAGGAGAATATTTTTTTTGCGTGCCCCAATGGATTTGCGGATGCCGATCTCCTTGGTCCGCTCGGTGACACTCACGAGCATGATATTCATGATCCCCACTCCGGCCGCGAGCAGGGCGATGGCGGAAATCACAAACGAACCGGCCGCGATCGTGTCGGCCACTTTGGCAATAATCCCGATGATGGAATCGTTCGAATACGCCTCAAAGTCATTCTCCTGTTCCGGGCGGAGTCCACGCACGATGCGCATCGCTGTCGCCCCCTGATCCATTGTCTGATTGAAAAGCGCCTGATTAGGGGCCTGCGTCGCCACGTTGATCGACCGACCTTCCGCCCCAAAATCAGCCATAAACCGAGTGATCGGAATCATCGCGATCTCATCGCCATTGCCACCAAAGGACCGTCCTTTCTCGGCGTACACCCCGATGACAACATAACTGTGTCCTTCCAATTTAATCGATTTCCCGAAGGGTTTCTCAGAGGGAAAGAGCCGCTTGAGAATACTCTGACCAATAATAATGACGGGACGAGCCAGCTCGACATCGTCGGGCGTAAAGTTTCTCCCCGCATCAATACTGTACTGATTGGCCGCCAAAAAA
>JANYCF010000353.1 GCA_025360455.1 Opitutaceae bacterium
GGCACGATCGTGCCGTCGACGGTGCGGGCATCACCCCAGGATTCGAGATAATGCGTGGCGGAAAGATGCGTGCCGGCTTTCTCGGAAGTTTCGTCGACGTAGTAGCCGTAGCGGATGACGTCGGGAACCTTGGCCAACAGCGCGGCGAAATCGAGATCCGCGGGAGCGTTGTAAACCGGATTGCCGTTGAGAATGAAGAGCGTCTTGACCGAGCCAGCCGAGATGGCGGTGGCGAGGGCCTTGATCGTCGAAGCGGAGTTGGACTCGATGGCGACGAAATCAACCGTCTGGCCGATGTTGCCCAGCTTGGCGTTGATCGCGTTGACCAGCGTGTGGACGGCGGCGGGCTGATGCGCTCCGGCGACGACGAGCGACTTGCCGGCGTGCTCGATCAAATCCTTGGCGCACTCGGCGATCCACTTGTCCTTGTTAGGGAAATCAAGACCCGCGGCGAGCGAAGCGTATTCGGAGCCGCCCAAAACGGCGTCGGCCAGAGCGGCGGTGATTGAAATCACCTGGCTGCTGGAGAGACGAAGGCGGTGATCCGCCATGCTGCCGGTGATGGTGAAGCCACTCTCTACGACGTAGAGACGGTTCATATCCTTGGCGTCTTCGACATTGCTGACGCGACGGCCCTTGGAGAATTCGCGCGCAAAATACAAACTGCCGGCCTCGGCTTGGAGGAAATCGGCGTCGAGCGAGACGATGCGTTTGGCTTTCGCGAAACGATAGAGCGGCTTGACGCTCTGGCCGAAGGAAGCGAGGGCGGCCTCGACCGGCGGCTCATCCTGCACGGGCTCGAACTCGGCCCAGATGGCGCGCGGGAATTCTTTCTTCAGCTTGGCGACGAGACGGGCGCGGGTCGGCGAAGCGGATTCGTTGGCCAGAAACGCCAGACCTTCGCCGCTGCCGGCGTAGGTTTTGTGAATCGAAGCAAGGAGATCGTTGACATCGGCGACCGGAAGAACGCGGCCGTTTTTGCTATGAGCGACGGAGCGGTCGGGATCGTAGAGATCGAGGACCGAAGCCTGGGCGATCAGCGTGGTGGCGCCGCCGTGGGGAGCGTAGCTGGGGTTGCCCTCGAGCTTGGTGGGGCGACCTTGATGCGTCTCGGCGAGAAGCGGGATGGCCGATTTGCGCAGCGGCATCGACGTGGCGTAATAAAGCGGGAGGCCGGGGACGAGGTATTCGACGGATTTGCCGTACGGGAGAATATTGGCCTCAGGGCGGCGGCAACCGGCCAGACCCACGCCACCCAGGGCGAAGGAAGCGGCCATGATGCGCATGAACTGGCGGCGATCCACGCCCTCGATGGACGAAGCGCCCTCGGGGAATTCGCGCGCAAGTTGATCGCGGAAGCCTTGGGAGGCAGAAAGCTCGTCGAGACTGCGCCAGTAACGGGGACCGGTGGAGGCGCTGTTCGCAGCAGGAGAATGATCAAATTGGCGTTTCATCAGCGGTGGCAGCCGGAGCAGCTTTGCGGGGGCTTAATCTTCCAGTCAGTGACATTCTTGTGGGCCTCATCAATGCGACCTTGGTCGGCCAAGGTCTTCGAGTTGAGATTAAAAACGTCTTTTTGATCACGGAGGTGGGAAG
Source organism: Opitutaceae bacterium (assembly GCA_025360455.1). Classification (GTDB taxonomy): domain Bacteria; phylum Verrucomicrobiota; class Verrucomicrobiia; order Opitutales; family Opitutaceae; genus Didemnitutus. Next base: position 1,597 of record JANYCF010000353.1, read on the forward strand.
CAGGATCACGATGGCAATCGAGACAGAAGCCCATGGAGTGGGACTTGTCGTGCCAGACGACGGCCATCTCGTTGACCTTGCCGTGACACTCGACGCAGCTGACGCCGCGATTCACGTGGACGGAGTGGTTAAAATAAACGTAGTCGGGAGCGACGTGGATTTTGACCCACTGGACGGGTTCACCGCTGGCAAAACTCTGGCGGATCGGCTCCAGCAACGGACTGTTCGGCTTGATCGTAGCGTGGCAATTCATGCATGTCTGGGCCGTGGGGACGCTGGATGTGGCGGATTTCTCGACTGAAGCATGGCAATAACGGCAATCAATGCCGAGGTTGCCCGCATGGAGACCGTGATTGAAGGGGACCGGTTGGATCGGTTGATAACCCACGCGAAGGTACTTGGGCGTGGAGTAATAGGTGATGGCCGCCGAAGCGACCCCGGCCAGAATCGTGACAAAAATCACAATTTGCAGCGGGAGGGAGTTGGCAGATTTAGGGAAAAGCGTCGACATAGCTGTCGGGGATACGGGTGGCCCGGAGAGGGAAATTAGATAGCACCTTCCTGACGAGCGACGGCCCGACGCTCCGAACGGAGCTGGATGGGCGCAGGAGTGGGAGAGGAGGAGCCAGAGCGAGTGAACAGTTTCGGCAAAACGGCAGCGGCCATGATCAGGCCGCCCAATTTGACGAAGAATGCTTTGCGTGGATTGTCAGTGCTCACAGGTGGGTGTTTCGGTTCAAACCACC
>JANYCF010000367.1 GCA_025360455.1 Opitutaceae bacterium
GTCACCGCAATCTGGCTGGGCTTCAAATCAGTTATCAAACCCGCGATTCGGCTAACCAGAACAGCTCGCCTCACGCCATCGAGTTGAGCCAATCCGCCATCAGGCCCATCCAAAAAATGGACGGCTTCGCGCGCCACGCCCAAAATCCCCAAGGCGGATATTGCTTCCGTGCCTCGGCGTCGGACGAATTCTTCGGGCCGAGTTCCGTCCAACGGGACCAAGGCCGAGCCATCGGTCAGGTACACGACAGTGACTGGCGCGCCCAGTCGCCGCTTCAACGCGATCAACCCGCCACAACCGAAAGTTTCGTCGTCCTGATGCGGTGCGACCACCAGCAAAGGAGAAGCGTCGGGTGCCGACAATGGTCTCGCGTTACGGCGTAGCGCACGAAGCCAGGAGCCGGCTTGCAGCCGGCTGGCGATTCGCGCCGGCAGGGAAAAAAGCCCGGATGTGGTACGGTTAGCCGGTGGCATGGCTTGCGGACTGTAGTGATTGCCCACCCGAGCGAAAACAAAATCGTACGGCCGTGAACAGACATTGGCTTTGGCCCGGGAACATTTCATCCTCACCACCGTATGCAAAATCGATTGTCGCACATCGACTGGCTCCGGGCCTTCGGGATATTCCTTGTCGTCTACGGGCACTCGCTGGCGGTACCGGACGTCGTGCTTAAAGGCATCTACGTATTCCATATTCCCCTTTTCTTTTTTCTGTCCGGATTCGTCCTGACGAAGGAAAAGGCGCAACAATCATTTTTCAGATTCGTCAGGACAATCGGGGGCGCCTTGCTCCCAGCCTATTTTATTTTTGCCGCGATCGGATATCTGGCCTGGCTACTGATCCTCCGCAAATTTGGCAGCGATAGCAGTGTGGTGATTCCGCTCACGCAACCGCTCTGGGCCATTTTCTATGGATCAGGAACGGCCGATGACATGTTGCAGCCGCTGGTGCTGTGGTTTTTCCCCGCCCTGTTCACCACCCAAATATTGCTTTGGAGTCTGCTCCGGATCCCAAAGCCATACCGAATAATCGCCGCCGCAGCGGGCATCGCCGGCGGCATGTATCTCAAACAAATGGCGCTGCCTTTCGAATTTGAAAGCGCCTTGCTCGCGTTGCCGTTCATCTGGCTGGGCCATGAACTCGCGCAAGCCACTGCGATCCGTGTTACCCTTGAGCGCGTTCCTGTACTGGTGGCTTTAATAGCATTCGCTACCGCAGTTTGGTTGGGTGAGATCAACGATTTTACCGATCTGCGTACATCCCAGTACGGAAATCCTGCATTATTCTACCTGAGTGCGTTACTGGCGATTACTTCGCTCTATGCACTCGCTGTCCGCCTGCCCGAACACCCGGGAATCAAACGTGTCTCCCGTGCGACGTTGGTGATTTTTCCCCTTCACCCGCTGGCTTTCGCCGCGCTGGCCGCAATCTATACTTTTGTCCTAAGACTTCCACTGGCGGTACGGGAACAACCGTGGATCGGATTGATCGCCAGTGCCACCATTGTGATTGTCCTGACGCTCGTGGCGCCCTCATGGCAGAAGGCAATGGGAGCAATCCGACTCGCCGCACCTCGGTCCATGCGCGAAACCGATGAGGAAAAAATCCGCTAGCCCCCTTGCGGAGCGACGAAGCGCGGCTAGCGACCACTCACCAACCCAACCTCTGCCCCAAAGACTTTAGTCCCTTACTGGACGGTGATCGACACGATCGCGTTGCTCGGCGCGACGATCACGGCGCCTTTTTTCCACACCCGAATATAGTCGATATCATAGTTGGCCGGGAAAACCGTATTGGCATTCGGGATGCCGGCCCAGGGCCCACCCACTTGAAGATTGGCGAGCAGAAACATGGATTTGCGCGAGATGATCGCGGTGTTGGTCATACGCTGACGCTCCACGCCATCAATGCACCAAACAATCGCATCGGGACTCCAATCGACCGCATACGTGTGGTAGCCTTGGGAAAATCGGTACCAGTAATCGCCCAACTCTGCCCCGTCGACTGGCTGCTGCCCCAATGATAAGTCATGTAGCTAATATCCGGACGATCTCCTAAAATTTCCATGATATCGATTTCTTCACTCGTCGAATGATCGGAAGGAAGCAGCCAGAAGGCCGGCCAAAGGCCTTTGCCTGCGGGGATTTTCGCGCGAATTTCCACGTAACCATAAAGAAAATCGAATTTCGCAGGAGTGGCAGTTGTGTCCGTGTCCCGATCACTGGTAATGAAGCCGGAACTGTAGGGGAAAGTGCCGTAGGAATTAACGGTGGTTTGCTTGCGCGCCTGGATCGTCAGCACCCCGTTAGCGACCGTCCGATTCGCCGGGAAATACCATTCCGAATTGCTCAGATTCTCGAAGCCACCGTTGTTGGCAATGCCCCAATAGATAGTCGGCGCCCACTTCGCCGCATCGACGCTTGCGGCCGAAAAAGCATCCTCAAAAATCATCGACCATTAATACGCTTGGCCCAGCGGACCATTGGGAGTGGCGCTTGCGCCCTGCGCATATCCCGACGGTAGAATGCCACCGAAGATAACCCATACGAAACTGAAAAGTATGAAGCCCGCTTTTCTGCACATAAAACAATTTGTCGCCCAGCGACAATTTCTGAAAGCGGAAAGACCCTTTCAGTGCCGTTTGACGATCCCTTGACCAATAGCAGGTGACGATCAATAGGGCGAATCTCGCCAACGTTTCAGAAAAAACAGAAAGCTTTCCAAACAATCTGAACCAATCAAGGCCTGGCCAATATCACTGTCGGCCTGACGTTTCAGATCAGTTACCACCAATCGCGGCGATGAGCAGACGTAACTCGGCATCGATGTCCGTTCCGTCTGCGACGGTCGCAGCGACTTCCTCGCGCAAGCGCAGACCTAAGCGATGCCGCAGTCGATTGAGTGCCATACTCACGGCATGCGCATTCATTTCAACCCGATTAGGGGATGGAGCCGGGGGATTGGCGATTCCGTTATTCCATAAACGCGGGGCCAACGCAGCGAACAAGGCCCCCCGTCCGCTCGATTCATATTCCTCGCGCAACCGGGCCACCGCGCGTTCGAGCATCTCCACCGCCCAGGCCCGATCAAACGCTTGATCAGGCGTGAGCTTTTGATCGACCGGCTCCTCGGCGAAACGTTGCGCGGCTTGCGATAAATCGATCGAAACGATCACCTGCCCACCGCCCCGCTTGGCTGCATGGGCGTGACGCCATTCATCCGTGAGAAAATTACGCAACGCCGTGAGCAAAAAAGTGCGGAACCGTCCTCTTTCCGGCCGCGCGGCACCGATCCCTTCAGAAGCCAGCAGCCGAGCAAG
>JANYCF010000383.1 GCA_025360455.1 Opitutaceae bacterium
TTTTCCCGTCAGCCAACCGAACCGCCGGATGAGCACCTCCGCATCAGTCACGACTTGCCCCAAGGTCGCCAACGAACGGGCGGCCTCCAGATCATATTTTTCGATTTGCGAGGCGAGACTCCGGTCGATGAGCACCCGCACGAAAGCGAGTCGTTCAGGATTATTCGGCTCCTCCGCCAGCAGCGCACGCAGAGTCTCCCCGCCAATCCAGCGCCCTTTCCAAATCAATTTCGATCCAGCCAACTGCAGCAAAGCGAGCATCAGGACGACTTCCCGCGACACGGCGGGCGGCAGCGAGCACAGGGGATCGGTCGCCGCAAATTTCAATAGATCTCCGAGCTGTTTATGCACGAGATGTTGATCGGGCATGTGACTGACAAAATAGGCCAGCATCCCGGGAACATTGCCTTTAAAGACGTGCTGAGACGCTTCGCTCCAGAGTTCGGCCGTCTGCAGCTCCTTGGCCGCTTCGGGCACCGTGAACAGTCGACCCCGCCAACGAAATTTAAGCTCGATGCGTCTATCGTCATAATTTTCTTTCACCGATTTCTGTTGCAGCCAGCGATCCACAAACTCCCCACCCCAGCGTCCCTCCGGTGAACTAGCGAGCAACCCCCGCAGCAGGACGTTGAGTCGCCCTTCCAGTTTCATCACCTCCACAACTCCGGCGCGCGGCCCGTTGATATCTTCTTCCAACAAGAGTGCTTCAGCACGAGCCCAACGCATTTGTTCATTTTTCTCCCTGTCCGCCTCTAACAGATCATCCACCACATGATGGCCGAGAATTAATTCCTGTGTCACACGGCCCAGCGTCCACCAATCCCAGCCACAGATCGCGGGGCCCGGCTCATGCAGCTTTAAGGTTGCTGCTTCGGGCGGCGCATAGAGTGGATTCACCAACGCCGGAATGAGTTTATCTCCCTCAAAGCAGACAATCGTATCCAGCCCGCCCAAAGTGCAGTGCAGCCCCGCTTTGTCCTCTTGAATAAAAATCACATTCGGCTGCATGCCCAGAGACGCCAGACCGCTTGAGTGCAAGATCCCGATCGCTTCGGAAAGTTGGCGCACGATGGTCTCCAACGCGGCCAATTCAACCGTGGCGCATCCCCTGCGCCAGACATCCAAAGCGACGCCTTTGATCGCGGCACAGACCTCCACCCGATAGCCGCCGACGTAGTGAACTTCGCAGGCTTTTTGCAGATACGGAAAATCAATCGCACATAACCGGGTCCAAGCCTCCGAGCGCGCATCCCCTTTGACTCCCGGCAGTACCCGTAAGACAACCTCGACTGCGGTGTCCGTGCGGAAAGCCCGCCAAAGTTGCGCAATCCCCAAGTCATCGATGGGCGCGATCACATGGTATACCTCCTGCCAGAGACTATCGGCGACGGGCAAAAGTCCCGCCGCAGCCTGATCATCAGATGAAGACCCCCAAGCGGCGCGAGGCGCCGACAGCACAGAGCTAGCCGATAAAGCGGACATATTTCTCCATAAAACGACACAAAACGGAACGACTTAAACGCGGCTAGGTCTCTTAGCCGAAATCGTTGGAGCTCACTGACGATGAATCATCCCTGGGGTGGGCAAGAAACCCCAAGAAAACTCCCTGCACTCCTACGCGTAATCACTTTCTTTCCCGCTCCTCTCCCGCCCTATCATCCCGGAAAAATAATAAAGTAGACTCGGCCCATTCTTCATCTTCGCCCATCCAGCATCCCGGTCCCCACCTCGATTGGTGAGAACGACCTGAAACCCACTTCGACAGGTAAATATCCCTCTTTACCATTTGCCCTCAGGTAGTCGGGCCGATTATTGCCTTTCCTGTCCTTAATGCCTCCGACCAGTTCTCGCCCATTCACCCTGCGTAACGCCCACCTGCTGCCCTTTTTGGCAGTGGCGGTGTTCAGTTTATTCACCTTGCTCGGGTGGTGGACCGGTCAGGTCACATGGGTCCAACCTAGCAGCGCTGAGGCCCCGCTGGTGGCGAACGCAGCTCTCTCGCTGATCTTGCTCGGAGTGGTGCCCCTGCTCCTCACCCTCCATTGGAGAAAAACCGCCCGGATGCTCGCTTTGTTGGGCGCGCTTTTCGGTTATCTGTCACTCACCGAGTCACTCACCGGGCTAAGATTTCATCTGGATAACTTGCTCGTGACCCACGAAAACCTGATCGCCGGAGCCGCCGTCGGTCGCATACCCACCGGGCTGGGATTCGTCCTCGCTATCGCCGGAAGCCTGCTCTTCCAAACGACGTGGAAACAGCGGCCAGGAAAACTTCCCTTGCTGATCGCACTCTGCGGCTCATTAGCCTGTGCTTACAGCGCGACTTCGCTCCTCGCCAATCAGGTGGGTTTGGACCGTTTGGAATTTTGGCAAGACCACGCGCAACTCGGTCTGCCCACAGCCATCGCATTGTTTGTTTTTGGCAGTGCCCTTTTTCTCCTGGCCGCCCCCAAGGCCGAAGGCAACGAGTGGCGCAGCGGACCCCGTTGGCTCTGGCTCCCGGCCGTAGTCGCGGGAGTGACCGTCTCCTTCCTCTTCTGGGTTTCGCTGCAGGAACGGGAAACCTCCTACGTCAACCACACGACGCAACTGACGATCAATCACATGGCCACACTCTACAGCAGCGAAGTGGAAACCCAAATCGATAACCTGCGCGGCATGGGGGCCCGTTGGACGGATGCCGGCGGCCCCGCCCCCGCCGTTTGGGAAAAAGACGCGCGCGCCCAAATCGAAGCTTTCCCCGCCTACCAACTCATCAACTGGGTTGATACCAATGCCCGCACCACTTGGTTCTGGCCCAGTCGAGGCAATGAAGATGCCGCCGCCCTCGATCACACCGGCCAACCGCTCCGGCAACAAGCCCTAGCCGCCGCCCGCGACTCACTCACGTTCGCCGTCGCCGGCCCGCTTCACTCTCCCCTGCGCCCACCGGGGTTTGCCATTTACACCACGGCCGTGAAAGCCGGACGTCTCCAAGGCTTCCTCGTCGGCCAACTCGACTACGCCCGACTGCTCGAGCTCATCGACCGCCGCCTGAATATTTCCCAACGCTACCAGTTGGAAGTATTCGCCTCACCCGCCACGAGCAACTCCACCGCCACGGAAATCCTGGTTTATTCCTCCGCTAAATCCGAGGATGTCGCCGATGCCCACCTGCGCCAATCCGCCACCTTCGCCCTCTTCAACCAGCGCCTCTCCCTATCCCTCACACCCCGAACGCTGTTCACCAACTCCGATCGAAAATCCCTCCCCCGCTTGGCGCTTTTCGCCGGCCTGGGCGTCAGCCTGCTCATCGGGCTCGTCATCCATCTCGCTCAGACCGCCCGCGCCCGCCTGCAAATCGCCGAAACGACCGCCGAAGAATTACGCACCGAAAACGAAGAACGTCTCCGCGTCGAAATCGCCCTGCGCTCCAGTCAAGCCTCCGCCCGTCTGCTCACCCACGTCGCCCGCCGTACAGAAAACGTCGTCTTCATCACTGACCCCACCGGCCTTATTCAGTGGACCAACGACAGCTTCACGCGGTTTACCGGCCATAATCTCGCAGACGTCACCAACTCTTCGCTGCTCCAACTCGTCACCATTCCCAACTCCGCCCCGCAAGCCCTCAACCAGTTGACCCACGCGCTGCAGACGCACGAGTCGCTCACCACCGAAGTTCTCCTTCGCTCGCGCGACCAAACGCGCACCCATCACCTCCGCTTTGAACTCCAGCCCGTCAAGAACGACCAAGGCGAAACGGAAAACTTCATCGCGATGGGCACGGACATCACCACCAATGTCCAGACAGAGGCCACGCTCCGCCGCGCCAAAATCGAGGCCGACGCCGCGTCGCGCGCCAAGACCGAATTCCTTGCCACCGTTTCCCACGAGATCCGCACGCCCATGAACGGAGTCATCGGCATGACCAGTCTCCTCTTCGATACGCCACTGAACCCCGAGCAGCGCGAATTCGTCGGCACCATCCGCACCTCCGGCCAGGCCCTCCTCGCCATCATCAACGAGATTCTCGATTTCTCCCAAATGGAATCCGGCCATACGGAGATCGAGCACCAACCCGTCGAAATTTCCCAATGCGTGGAAGAAGCCGTCGATGCCTATGCTTTAAAAGCCGCCGCAAAAAAAATCGAAATCGCCTGCTATATTGATCCCGCCGTGCCTCCTTGGATTTTGTTGGATATGGCCCGCCTCCGGCAAGTGCTCCTCAACCTCATCGACAATGCCGTCAAGTTCACGCCCCAAGGCCGGATCACCATCGAAGTTCGCCCGGCCCCCGCGGCCCCGGCAACCGGTCCCATGGCCCACCCCTCGCCTGGCAGGAAGTCACCGCTCATCGATTTTTATGTGAGCGACACCGGCATTGGGATTCCACCTGAGTACCGCGACCGTCTCTTCAAACCCTTCAGCCAAGTCGACTCCTCCAATACCCGCAAATACGGCGGCAATGGCCTCGGCCTCGCCATCTGCGACCGACTTTGCCAGCTCATGGGTGGCACCATGGAGATGCAGGGGAACCCCGGCGGCGGCTCACAGTTTCGCTTCAGTATTTTAGCCGAACCCACCCCTCCACCCGCCGGGTCCCACTTCGCCACCCTGCACCGCTCGCTTCACCACGCCAAAGTGCTCGTCGTGGATGATCTCCCGCTCAACCGGCTGACGCTCCACCACGCCATTACCCCGCTGCGCCTCAAGGCGATCGAAGCCGGCGGCCTCACGGAAGGACGCCAACTCGCCCAACAACACACCATTATCGCAGCCATTATTGATGCCGAATTAGCTGACGAAAGCGGCCTCATCCTCGCCCGCGAATTGCTCACCTATCAGCCCGATCTCCCGATTATTCTGCTCACCAATCCGATCGATTCGGCCGCCGACGCGAGCAAAGAAGACCTCCCGCTCATACGCCTCCCCAAACCCATCCGGCCTTTTCTATTGGTCGAAACCCTCCACCGCCTCCTCGCCCCCGTTTCAACGGCACCCATCATCGCGCCCACCGCCAGTACCACCTCGTCGCCTGCGATCACCCCGCCTCCACTCGCCGACACCATTCCCCTGCGCGTGCTCATCGCCGAGGATAATCTCGTAAACCAAAAAGTTGCCCTCCGGTTTCTTGCCCGGCTTGGCTACCATGCCCTCATCGCCAACCATGGCCTGGAAGCCCTTCGCCTCCTCGACGAGCAAACCTTTGATCTGGTGCTGATGGATATGCAAATGCCCGAAATGGACGGGCTCACCGCCACCCGCGAAATCCGTCTCCGTTACCCCGCCGTCCGCCAGCCAAAAATTTTCGCCCTCACCGCCAATGCCGTGTCCGGAGATCGCGAACGCTGCGTCGCCGCCGGCATGGATGATTATCTCAGCAAGCCAGTGAAACTCGAAAACATCGAGCAACTCATCCGCAAACATTTCCGCCCGACGCCGCCCGCCTGATGAACGGCACCCGCACCTTTTGTCTAGGGCGTGTTTTCAAACCCTGTTGAACATGATCAACGGTCTGATTTCATAAAGACGCGTATGAAAACCCTGAATCGTTTCGAGCTGCCTGAGCCGTTGTGGCGACAGCTAAAAAAATTAACGCCAGCCGGGGTAAACTCGGATAGGGCCTAATGGCACAGGAGGCGGCCGGCCGCCAAAAGAGGATCGACTGATCGTGACCGCGTTATGGTACGTGCTGCGCACGGAACTGCCTTGGCGGGATTTGCCCTCGCGCTACGGGCCTTGTGGCATGGTCTACACCCGATTCCGCCGCTGGTGCGGTAGCGGGCTGTGGACTCGACTGCTGGCCCTCTTGGCCAAGCGAGCCCGCGGAGTCTTACGCCACTTGGATTGCTCACACATCAAGCTGCATCAACACGGAGCCAATCCCGCCGGCGGCCAGAGCGCCCAGGCGATGGGACGAACCAAAGGCGGACTCAACACCAAGCTCTCCGCGCTGGTTGATCAGCACGGGCGGGCGGTGGCCCTCAGTCTCGCGCCCGGGCCGCAGCACGACCAGCATGCGGTCAGACCGGTGCTGGCCAGTGCGCGCGGGTGCCGGGTCGTCGCCGACAAGGGCTTCGATGCCGATGTTTTCCGGCAACGGCTGCACCGCCAGAAAACCCGCTGTTGCATTCCACCCACACGCGGACGCCGTCACCCCGCCCGCTTTCATCGCGGCTACCACCGCTGCCGCCACCAGATCGAAAACTTCTTCGGTCGCATCAAAGTTCACCGGCGTATTTCCACCCGTTAAGAAAAACTCGCCGCCACCTTTCTCGCTTTTATCTATCTGGCCACCATCCTCGATTGGCTCACTCACAAGGTTTGAAAACACGCCCTAATTGACTGTCTGAGTTCTTTCATCTCATCGGGTGTTTAGTTTCGAGATCGCACCACACTATAAAGCCAGACCCTTTCTGAATTCCTTACAAAGCCAGACCCCTGAATTCCTCGCGCGCCAGCCGGGGCGACCGGAGAAGTATCCGAAGCGCACGATCCTGAACGCGATTTTCTATCTGGTGCGCGGCGACTGCGCGTACGGGCATGAAGGGTGTTTGCTCGGGGCGGAAAAACTTGGGCAGAGTTATTTGTTCAAGTTGCGTTGCACGGCGGGAGTGCGCGCGGTGATCAAGGGGGTCGAGGGCACGCGCGATACCCGCTGGGTGGAGGCGGGCCAGGGTTGGCAGGGCGCGGAGGGGACGGTGCGGTTGCTCGGCTGGACGCGCGACCGGCGTGTCGTGGTCTTGCGCCGCCGGTTGGCCGCGCCGGGTAGTCCGCAAGGCAAGAAGACGCGCGCGCGGCATCCGCTCAGTCTGCTGTTGCACGCGGGCGTGGAGATCGCGAGTTGCGAGGTGCTCGACTACGAATATCAAATCCTCACCACGAATCTGACTTATAATATCGAGATGCTCGCGCCGATGTACCGGGAGCGCGGCGACGCGGAGAATCCGTTTGATGAATTAAAAAATCAGTGGGGCTGGGGCGGGTTCACCACGCAGCGACTGGCGCCGGGGCAACACACCGCGCGGCTGATCGCCTTGATCTACAATTGGTGGAGCCTGTACAACCGGCTCGTCGAGCCGGGCCAACATCACGAGGCGATCACGAGCCGGCCGCGCCTGCTCGGCGGCGTGGCGAAACAAACCGAGCACGCGGGGCAGCGCAGCCTGCAGGTGCGGTTGCTGCACGCGGATGCGCCGGACTTGAAACCGCGGATCACCGCGGTGGTGCACTGGTTGCAAGACTTGCTGACAAGTGCGGAGCAGTTGGACGTGGGGGCGCGTTGGCAGCGGATTACCGCGCGGATTCTGGAGTTGAACTTCGAATATCTGGGGCCAGCGCCGCCGCCGTTGCCCCTGCCGGCATAATCACGCCGAAAAAACAGCAGCGCAGTCAAATCCAACCCGAAATCCGACGACCAAAATCACCGGGAGCTTTTTCAACTGCCGTTTTTAGGTTCATCTATCTCGCCATGCTCCGGATCATGCTCCGCAGACTCGCCCGTTGACCCTTTTTAGACGCCCTCTGAGGAACCGGACTAGAGCCTGTCATGCACTTTGGAGAGTGAGAGAGCGGAGCATGAGGCAGGCGAAGGCGAGCCAGTGAAAGCCAGCCAGAGTGGTGGCGAGTCGTTCGTAGTCGCGGGAGAGGCGCCGGAAGCGAGCGGCCCAGGCGAAGGAGCGCTCGACCACCCAGCGGCGCGGCAACAGCACAAAACCGCGTTTAGGTTCGGT
>JANYCF010000390.1 GCA_025360455.1 Opitutaceae bacterium
AATGGTTATCTGTTTCTGATTGCCTTAACCATTACGGAAAGACCTGTAAGCTTTCCTTTGCTCGCACCATGATAATTAGTCGAATATGTTTTAGCTTCCAATTCGCTAGGACTGAACGGATCGCCGGTTCAACGGTGATGTCCCCAAATACCTCGTTACGCTGATCGAGAAGTAAAATATCATTCCCGGGGATGTCTTTCGATTTAGGGCCGGAAATTACATTTCTAAATTCGTCGGCTAGGGATTTCTGTTCCTTACCAAGCTCATAGTGTCCTCCCGTGATGCTGCTTTTTGATACACTTGCATCTATCTCCCTACGAATTGCACCGTAGCCTTTGCCCGTACGCTGAAACGGTGGCACAATTATAGCAGTTCCCTTTTGCAGATGAATCTTAGAAATCGTCGTGAGGTTTGGCGGGAACTCCGTGCATTCGAACCCGTAATCGAAAGCAGTTAAATCAGGAGGTTCATCCGGCTGACCATTATGCTCGGTAACAGCGAACTTCTCTGGCACATCGATTCCAAAATTTTTGAGAATAGTCAGTCCAGTTCCCTGCTGAAGCATCCACATCAACAGCGCCAGTTCCTTGCTCTCAACAGGGGGAACCACGTCTACCTTTTTTATTTGATAGGTCTTTTTAACGCCCCCAAAGGAGCACGTTTACTGCATGAACAAAAGAATGAAGTCAGGTTAGCCGCTCGCGCCAGTAACCGGGCTCGCGTTTGAAAGGCGACACGGCGATGCCCCACACATAGTCCGGCCGGTCGATGTAGACGACCGCATAGGGAAACGGCAGACGGAAGTGCCGCCGAGCGGGCGGCAAAATCATCCGGTACACCCGTGGGCGAAGCGCAAATCTCGTCCAGCAGTTCATGGATGGTGATATAGAACCGCTGACCCAGCGCCGGGCTGATCGCCGCATAATACTGAGCCGCCGCCGTAAATTCCTCGTCGGCCTGCCGGTGGAAACGATAGGGCTTCACAGACCGACGATCTTGCGCACACGGGCCATGACTTCTTCGCCGGGGATACCGACCTCGCGACCGCTCTCGATGTCATCAATCCGGCGCTTAATCTCTTCGGCCCAAGCAGTGTCCACCGCCGGATCAGGCAGACGAAAATTGGACATCAGCAGGCTTTCAAAAAGCTTCTCCACCTGGTCGGAGGGCCAGCGGCTGGTTTCTGCGAGGACTTGATCAACGGTCATTGGCATGGGCAAAATGGTGCGGATTTTTCTGCGTTTGGCAACTGCCGGGAAAGGCTGTCACACTTTCCGCCGGAGGCATTGCAGCGTGCGTGAACGTCAATCAATTGGCTGTTGGTTACTTTGGAATATATTGCCGTGGTCTTAAGTTCGGCGTGTCCTTCTCAATGATCACATCTTGGGAAAAGATTCGGACAAAATCCTTCGATTGAGTCTGGTTAGGCACGGACATGCGGACGGAAACTGATTCGGGCGGTACGAAAATTCATCGGCGCAAAGGGTGAGTTTTCCCGCTGAAGATCAGCGGCACTCACCAGCCCGGATTCCAACCGGCTGGCATCGAGCAATCGCAGGAGCGTCTTCCGCCAGTAAACGTTCGTCACTGTCGGAGTTTTCGGCAGCTTGCGCAGAGTACGTTCGATGAGCGGCAGCCGTTCCTGTGCCGAAAGCTTCCGCGCACGCACCAGCCATGCGGTCTGTGCGGCAGACTCGGCGGGCAACTTTCGCGGTGTGGCGGAACGGGACAAGGCATAAAACCAGAAAAGGATTCGCCCACGACAAGCCCAGCTTTGTCGAAAAAAAGGGGGCAACGGACATCAAACGGATTAAACCCAGCAGTTCGGGAGTGGTGCGAATTCGGCTTGGCTACCGGTCAGATGTGTCATTGGCCTTTGTTACCACCAATAAATCTCCAACCTTTAGTCTGCCGGGATCTTTGATCGAATTCCACCGAGCGAGATCGCCCACAGAAACGCCGTATTGCTGAGCAACGCGTCCCAAGCTGTCTCTTGGCTCCAACCGATGCATTCCATGCGCACGCAGGGATTCTTGTGGCAAAGTAGCGACACGCTGTCGAAGTTCATCGTCACTTTTCTTTTGCAATCGAAGTTCTTCTTTCAAGAGGTCGAGCTCGTCCTGTTCCTGCGGCCCAGTTTTTTCAGTAAAGACTTCACCACTTGAGTACCAGGCAGCCAGCCAAGCTTTGTAATCGAATGGAATGGGCGGTGCACCTTTAGCCTCCCAGTCCCACGATTCGCGCACAATGGCCTTAGACATTTTGAGAATGACTTGCTCAGTCAGTTGCACGCGGCGCATGAAAACCTCTCGCTCGTAAAACAATCCGCTTCCCGCCACCACGTTCTTGGGGTACCCAATATTTTCTAGCAGTAACGTCCAGCTTTCGATGCTATTTAACAGCACCTCTGAAACTTGTAGCCGCTTTTCGTAGTCGTTTGCAGCGGGTCCTCGGTTGTAGTAGGTGTCCCGTAACTTGAATGCAATTGCGGCAAGGTCTTTGATGTACGCGTGCTCTGCGTTACCTCGCTCCTCTGGGCTCCCATTGGCACCCTTCTCGTAGCGTTGAAATGCTGCTTCTCGCATCGGCGGGACCTGATTGAGCACGCCGAAATCCACGGGACTACCCAGGCATACTACCGCGACGAGAAATGAAGCCATGTAGAAAAATCGTCTCATGCGCCAACGCTACGATGGGTCGCCTTCGGTTGTCGAGGGTGCCTCCATAACAACCACAAAAAAATACCAAATGGATTGCAATCAACAGTTCTTAAGTAGTGCAAATTTCGTTTCGCTAGACTTGGCGTATCGTGTCGGGGCTTCAAAATCTACCGCACCTCGCTTTCCCCTCCCCGTAACAGCGATTTCCTACAACACTTCTAAATCGGCGCGGGTGGCGGCTTTCAGGCGGTTGAGGCAGGTGAGGACGATCGTGTCAGTGGGGCCTTCTACGAGCAGGCGGAGTTTGGGTTCGGTGCCGGAGTAGCGCACTAACACCCGGCCCTTTGATCCCAACTCTTTTTCAATGGCTTTGATCTCGGCCGGGAGCGCCTGAAGCGTTTCGAATGTTTTTTTCACTTTCACGGTGAGCGCGGTCGATAGCTGGGGAAATTTCTTCAAGCCTTTCCTTAGTTCAGACAAGGGCCGCCCGGTTGCGAGCATCACTTCGATCACTTTCAAGGCCGCGACGAGGCCATCGCCGGTGGGCGAGATATCGGCGCAAATTACGTGGCCCGACGATTCACCGCCGAGCGTGGCACCTTCGGCGAGCATTTGCTCGATGACGTAGCGATCACCCACTTCCGTGCGGACCACGCGGCCACCGGCCGCCTGCACTGCGGCATCCACGCCCAAATTACTTTGCACCGTCACGACGAGCGTGCGCTTGGCGAGATGATCTTCGTTCAACGCATGGAGCGCGAGCATGGTCAGGATTTCATCGCCATCGAGCACTTCGCCGAATTCATCACAGAGGATGCACCGATCCGCATCGCCATCGTGCGCGATGCCCAAGCGGGCGCCGCTGGCTTTAACGGCGGTCGCCATTTTTTCGGGATATTGGCTGCCGACTCCGGCGTTGATATTATGGCCGTCGGGCTGATTGCCGATGAGCACCAGCTCGGCACCGAGTTGGGTCAGCACATCCCGACTGGTGGCGCAGGCGGCTCCGTTGGCGGTATCGAGGACCGCTTTCCAGCCCTGCAGCTTGATCATGGGCAAGAGTGACGTGACGGTTTTTTTGTAGAGCGACGAGGCATCCAAGTTGACTGGAGCTTGGGTGGTGTACACTGCGTTGGCCGGAGCCGCCGCGGGCATCAATTGCTCAATGAGCAGTTCTTGTTCGTCCGTAAGTTTGATCCCCGAGGGGCCGAAAAATTTAATGCCGTTATCGGCTGCCGGATTGTGCGAAGCGGTAATCACGACACCGAGGGCGGCCTGCTCGTGTCGCACGGCCAAGCTCACGGCGGGAGTCGGCACGATGCCGGTGCTCACGGGTTTAAGACCAGCCGAGGCGAGACCGGCGGCCAGGGCGCGTTCGAGGCTTTCGCCGGAAGAGCGCGTATCCCGACCGATAATCACGGTGGCTCCGGCCTTGGCACCCTGCCCTAGCGCGAATTGGGCGGCGGCGGCACCGAGCCGCCACGCGAAGGATTCATTCATGATGTCGCTGCCGTAGGGACCGCGTACGCCGTCCGTGCCAAAATATTTTCTACTCATAGATGAAATTGCCATTGCCTGACCAAGACAGGTGAAAACAAAAAAAGATCAACTCGTACGATAAAACTCCCGGGTAGTTACGATTTTTTTAGCGACGGCCCCACCGAGCAAAAATTCCCGCGCGGGGGCGAGACCGGCTTTGATGCTGTCAGTTTTGCCCGTGATCCAAAGTCCAGCTGCGGCATTCAACACAATGGTGTCGACCAAACCGGCGGGAGCATGCCCCGCGAGAATCGCTTCGGTAATGGCGAGATTAGTCGCGAGATCTCCACCCACCAGATCGTCGAACCGAGCGGCCGGGAGCGCAAAGTCCGCAGCACGCCACCGGCCGGAACTCGCCCGCAAACGCCCCAGCCCTTGCACCTGATTTTCCGTGGCGGTGGTCATCTCGTCGATGCCGTGATCAGCTGAAATCACGCCGTGGGCGACCAAGCCGGCGACGCAGCCCAAAGTTTCCAAGGCGCCGGCGAGTTTCGGTACAATCGACGGCGAAAATACGCCGACGAGGGCGTGAGCCGGACGACCAGGATTAATTAATGGGCCAAGCAGATTAAAGACGGTGCGCTGACCACGCGCCGCCAGTGCCTTGCGGGCGGGAGCGACGTTTTTGAAAGCAGGATGATACGCGGGAGCGAAGAAAAAACAAAAGCCCAGTTCCTGCAAGGCGCGGCGATTCTTCTCGGGCGAGGCTTCCAGATCGACGCCGAGTCCGGCGAGCAAATCGGCACTGCCACATTTGGAGGTGATGCCGCGATTCCCGTGTTTCATCACGAGGACGCCGGCACTGGCCAAGGTGAGCGTGACGAGACTGGAAATATTAAAACCACCGGCGTGATCACCGCCGGTGCCGACGACATCGATTGCCCGCGCCGCCCAACCCTCCACTCCTGGATTGCGCGCGATGCCGCGATAGGCGCTGGCGAACGCGGCGATTTCAGCGGGCGTTTCGCCCTTCGCCGCAAAGGCAGCTAAAAATTCGATCTTGGACGCTTCGTCCACTCCCTCGGCGGCAGCCAAAGCCAGGGCGGCGGTGGAGGCCTCTCCGGTGGTGAGATCGTGGTGCGCGGAGAGTTTTTTAGTCAGGAGCTCAAGCATGCGTCCCAGCAGAGAAGGATTATTTTGCCGACGCGCAAAGCCTAAAAACTCGACAGCGCTCAGCCGATCTGGGAACACGCTGCGGTGAATCTAAGCCATCCCTACCGCCTTACCTTCGCTTGCCTTCTGCTGCTGCTGACCGCTTCCGTCAGTCGCGGCGCCGAACCCGCCCCCGAGCCGGTCGCTGAATTAACTTTAAGTGATGCCATGATCTTGGGCGTGGTTGAAGGTGTGACGGAATTTCTGCCGATTTCGTCCACCGGGCATCTCATCATTGCCAATAAATTCCTCGGTCTCGAATCCGAGAAGCAGCTGACCAATGCCAAGGGAGAATTGCTTTGGTACAAAAAAGTCTCGCCGAAATATCCCACAGGCGTGCCGCTCACGCTCAAGGTCGCGGCGGACACCTATACGGTCGTCATCCAGGTCGGCGCAATCGCAGCCGTCGCGTTCATCTATTGGGAGCAGTTATTGAGCATGTTTGTCGGTTTGTTCGGGCGCAGCAGTTCGGGCGTGAGATTATTCCGCAACGTCATGCTGGCCTTCTTCCCGATTGCCGTCGTCGGCCTGCTCTTGCACGACTGGGTCGATCAGCATATATTTTCCATCGGGGCGGTGATCTGGGCTTTGGTCTTCGGTGCGATGCTTATGCTGTGGGCCGAGCGTTGGCGAAAGGCTAACTCCGGCATTGGTTATTCACGCAACAGCCCGGCCGACCTCAGTGTCGGCAACGCGGCGAGTATCGGCTTATTTCAATGCTTGGCGTTATGGCCGGGCACGAGTCGCTCGATGGTGACGATGGTAGGTGGGTATTTGGCCGGTTTGCAACCAGTCAAGGCTGCGGAGTTCAGTTTTTTGGTCGGCTTACCCACTTTGGCCGGCGCGGCAGTCTATAAAGGATGGAAAAGCGGACCGGCGATGATCGAGGTCTTTGGCTGGGGGAATGTTTTGCTCGGCACCCTGGTGGCCGCCATTACAGCAGCGATCGCGGTCAAATTTCTGGTCAAATTTCTCACGAGCCACGGTTTGGCTGTTTTTGCCTATTATCGGCTCGTCCTTGCTGCTGTTTTGGTGGTCGTTTTTTACGTGATTTAAGAGGGGATTTCAGACTTGTGGTTAAACGGCTTGACGACCTTTAGCGCGAACCTTAGCAACCTCGCCTTTACATCACTCTTCGTCGATCGCTTTTACCCGCTGTCGGCACCCACCAAACTATTTTATGGCTAATCCGAAACGTAAACAATCCAAGCGCCGCAGCGCCAATCGTCGCGCCGCCAATGCATTCATTGCTCCAGAGTTCGCTAAGGACACCGATGGTGGCGCGGTTCGCCCGCACCGGGTCAATCCTAAGACCGGTATCTATCGGGGACGTCAGGTCCTCGATGTGACGGTCTAATTCACGCCGGCCGGTTTCCCGCCATACACCCAGAAACCGCCAGTCCCGTGTCGATGCCTGCCCGTATAGCCATCGACACCATGGGCGGCGACCTCGGCCCCTGCGAAGCAGTCGAGGCCGTTAAGCTTGTGCTGAACTCCGGGGAAGCCACGGTGCCGATCTTACTGGTCGGGCAACAGGAGGTTTTGACTCCTTTGGTCACCCAAGCCGGCCTATTAGGGCACCCCAAAATCTCTATCGTGCACGCCTCCGAGGTGATCACGATGGAAGACAAGCCGCTTAAAGCGCTTAAAACCAAGAAAGATTCCTCGATGCTTCGCGCGATCGAGTTGGTCAAATCAGGCGAGGCCAGTGTCGCCGTGAGCTGTGGCAATACCGGCGCGTTAATGGCCGGAGCCACCCTGCGGCTACGCACCATGAATGGGGTAAGTCGCCCTGCCCTCGGGGCGGTGATTCCACGGGAAGGCGGCCACTTTATTTTGATCGATGTCGGCGCCAATCCGGATGCGCGCCCCGAACATATCGTCCATAATGCTATTTTAGGGGCGAATTATGCGCGCGTCATCCTCGGGGTGGCGTCACCCCGGGTCGGCCTGCTGACGATCGGCACCGAAGAAGGCAAAGGGAATGCCCTGATTGCCGAAACGCATGAGCTACTGCGCAAAATCGGCTCGGTCATCAATTATCATGGGCCGGTCGAAGGATTTCAGGTTTTCCGGGACGAAGTCGATGTCGTGGTATGCGATGGATTTGTCGGTAACACCTTGCTCAAGACTTGGGAATCACTCGCGAAGTTCATCACCGGTATGCTGAAGACCGAACTGAAAAAAACACCTGTCCGGATGCTCGGTGCGCTGTTGGCCAAGGGTGCATTTGACGCCTTGAAGGATCGCATGAATCCGGATCTTTATGCCGGTGCTCCTTTGCTGGGCGTGAAGGGAAACATTCTGAAAACCCATGGTTCCAGCACGCGACACGCCTGGGCTAATGCGATTCGCGCCGCGCAAAAAATTATCCAGCAAGATCTTTATCAGCGGATGGAACAGGATATTGCCAAAGCGAATGAATTAATGGTTATCTCGACGCCCCTGTCGGCCACGCCCTTCGTGACCACCCCGATTTCCTCCTAATTTATGGCATCTGTCATCATCGCCGGCGTAGGCTCCTATGCTCCCGAGCGCATTCTCACCAACGAAGAATTATCGAAAATGGTCGATACCACGGATGAGTGGATTCGCACCCGTTCAGGCATAGGGGAGCGCCATATCGCGGCTGGTAACGAGGCTTGTTCCGACATGGCCGTACGCGCCGCCACCGCAGCCCTGGCCGACGCCAAAATGAACGCCAGCGATATCGACCTGCTGATCATCGCGACGTGCACGCCCGACATGCCTTTGCCCTCCACGGCCTGTATCGTGCAACACAAGCTGGGGATTCCCGCCCACGCCACGTGCTTTGATATTTCGGCCGCTTGCTCGGGGTTTCTTTACGCTTTGGAGATCGCTTACGGCCAGTTGCTCACCAACCGCTACAAGCGCGCCCTGATCATCGGGGCCGAAAAGCTTTCCTCGGTGGTTGATTGGTCCGACCGGGCGACCTGTGTACTATTCGGCGATGCGGCCGGTGCCGCCGTACTCATCAAAGTTGACCAACCGGGCATCGGCATCATCGGTTCCGATTTGGGAGCCGATGGGGAATTTGCCGACAAACTCATGATCCCGGCGGGCGGCAGCAGTTGTCCGGCCAGCGCTCAGACCGTGGAAGGCCGCCAACACTTCATCCGAATGAATGGTCGCGAAGTTTTCAAAAGCGCCGTACGCGTCATGGAAACGGTTTCCCGGGAGATGATGGAACAACACCAGCTTACACCTGACCAAATCAGCCTTGTGATCCCCCATCAGGCCAACATTCGCATTATTGAGGCTTTGTCGGCCAATCTGAAGATGCCGATGGACAAGTTTTACGTAAATCTCGACCGATACGGCAACACCTCTTCCGCCACGATTCCACTCGCCCTCGACGAAGCCCGTCGCTCCGGCCGGATCAAACCCGGTGATCTCACCCTCCTCGTTGCCTTCGGAGCCGGCTTGACCTATGGCGCCGCACTCATTCGATGGTAGCACTTTCCCCCATGCGTCGACTCACCTCCATTTTTCTTTTCGTATTCCTCGCCGCCTGCCTTGCCCCGGCAACGCGACTGACTGCCGAGCTTATCTGGGAACCAGGCACCGGCTGGCGAGTGGAAGGCGGCGTGCTTACATTATTGTCCTCGGAAGATGGCCGAAATGCCCTCGACCTCATGAACAAGGCCCGGGAAGCGGAAGAGAGCGGTAGTCGCCATTCAGCATTAATAAAATACCAAAAAGTAGTGAAGCGCTACGGCAGTTCCGTCTATGCCGCAGAAGCGCTCTTTCGCATTGGCAATATTCTGCAAAGCCGGCGGCAATACTACAAAGCCTTCGACTCCTATCAAAATTTATTATCCCACTACCCGAACAACAGCAATTTCAACCAAGTGATCGCGGAGCAATACCGCATCGCCGCCGGTTTGCTCGAGGGGAAACGCGTCTATTATTGGGGCCTGATTCCGGGTTTTAGAAACAACGAAAAAGCAGTGCAATATATGGAGCAGATCGTCGCCAATGCCCCGCATAGCGATTACGCCCCGCTCGCCCTCATGAATGCGGCCCGGGGTTATAAAAGCATCCGAGAAACCGAAGGAGCGATCGATGCACTTGATCGCATGATCAATAATTATCCACAAAACGTCCTCGCTCCGGATGCTTACCTGAAAATTGCCGAAACCCATGCCTCCCTCGTGGAAGGGCCGTACTACGATCAAGCCTCAACCAAGGAAGCCATCACCTATTACCAGGACTACCTGATTCTTTTCCCGGGCGATAGCGGGGCCGCGACCGCGGAAAAAGGCCTCGCCAAAATGAAAACCGTATTGGCGCAAAGCAAAATCATCCTCGCTGATTACAACTTCAAATACCGCAAAAACTACCAGGCGGCGAAAATTTTCTATAACGAAGCCATCACGATTTATCCGGATTCCGAAGTCGCTACCGCCGCTCGCACCAAACTCGTCAAGGTCGAAGCCCTGCTCGCGGCCATGCCCAAACTCGTTGAACCAGCCCCAGGGTCCACCATACCCTCCGTGACTCCGAAAAAGAAAAAGTTTTGGCTGTTTTAATTCTTTTCTGGGTGAGCCAGAGCCTTCGAACACCAAGTGCGGCGGCCCCACCCCAACAGTATTTCGCATGATCCGTTTCGCCAAAATTCTCCCCTGGGTAATCGCCGTGACCGTCCTTGCCGGATGCGCGAATTACCACCTCGGCACCGGCGTAACTCTGAAGTTCTCCAAGCTCTACATCGCCCCCGTCACCAGTGAAGCCCTCATTCCCCAAGCGCAGGCTTTGATCACCACGCAGCTCCGGGAGGCCTTTATCAAAGACGGTCGGGTGACTCTCGTCACTAATGCGGCAGAAGCCGACGCCGTCCTCCACCTTACGCTGACCAATTATCTGCGCGATGTGGCCGTCTCCCAGCCCAACGACACAAAACTAGCCCGGCGTTTTGATGTTTCGCTCCAGGCCCGCGCCACCCTCACAATTGGCGCTGAGACCAACCAAAACGGATTCACTGACCGCCCCATTCTCGCGAAACGCGGCGTCTTTCAAGACAGCGGCCAGCAACAAGCCGAATACCAAACCTTGCCCCTGCTCGCGGAAGTCTTGGCTCAAGAAGTTCTCCACGCCACTTTAGATACGTGGTGAGTATTTTGGAGTGCGAAGCCCGCCTGCAAAAGCAACTCCGTGATTGAGCTGTCAGTCTGATCAGTGCTTGATGACCAGTATCCCGCTACCGCAGCCCACCGAGATCAGAAAATATCCAATTTATTTTTTCAGGTTCGCCACTAGCCCACCGATGCACGCCTCTCTCCTCGCCCCTTCCCTCCTCGCCGGCGACCACGCCCAACTCGCGACCAGTGCGCTAATCGCGGCAACCGCCGGCGCCCCGTGGCTCCACCTTGATATCATGGATGGGCATTTCGTCCCCAATCTTACATTCGGCCCCGAAGTTCCCGCCGCTCTGCGTCGCGCCGGCTTGAAAACTTTTTTTGATACCCACCTGATGCTTTCCGAGCCGCAAAAATATATCGAAGCCTTCGCCAAGGCCGGCGCCAACCTCATCAGTATTCACATCGAGCCCAGTTACGACCACGTCGCTACGCTCGCCCAGATCCGTGCGCTCGGTTGCCAGAACGGGATCGTCCTCAACCCCGGCACCCCCGCCTCGGCGATTGAACATCTGCTCGGCCTCGTTGACCTTGTGCTCGTCATGACCGTGCAACCCGGTTTCGGCGGACAACCTTTCCGTACCGACATGCTGCCGAAGCTGCGCGAAATCGACACCTGGCGCCGCACCCGCCATCTGAATTTCCGCCTCGAAGTCGATGGCGGGATTGACCTCGCTCGCGCCGCCGAATGTCGCGCCGCCGGAGCCGACACCTTTGTCGCCGGCACTTCCTTTTTCCGGGCGACCGACAAATCGGCCTACGCCGCCGCGATTGCCCAAATGTAAGTTACCTCCGTATCCTTCCGTTTATGCCTCACACCCCACTCGAGCACCATCACGGCAAGTACCTCATCTCCGATAATCCCGCCCGCCTTCAGCCCGAGGCCATCCACGCCTTTCTGGGCCGCACCTATTGGGCAGAAAATATTCCGTTGGAAACCGTCCAACGCGCCCTGCACGGTTCGCTGTGCATCGGCGCCTATGACGCCACTCAGGCCCAGATCGGGTTAGCGAGGTTCATCTCCGACTACGCGACTTTCTGCTACGTCTGCGATGTCTATGTGCTCGAGGAACACCGCAAACATGGACTCGCCCGCGCCATGATGGCGATGGCGAGGCACCACCCGAAATTACAAGGACTGCGCCGCTGGAATCTTGTGACCGGCGACGCCCATAATCTCTACGCCAAAATCGGCTTCGGCCCCATCCGGCATCCCGAGCGCCATATGGAAATTCTCGATCACGAAGTCTACAAGCGTCTGGTGGATTCCACCGACGAGTAATCAACGCGCGCTCGCCTGCGCCAACTCAGCCGCCTGCAAATATTGCTGGCGAAAGTGCTCCGAGAGTTCATTCGCGAGCCGAACTTCATCGATCTTGTTCTTGGAAGTCAGCACCGGTTTGATCCGGCTCAACATCTGCTCGTAGCTGATCGCGGATAAATCGCCCATCACTGCAAGCGCCGCTGCCGGTTGGCCGGCAGCAATAATTTTCCGCCAAGCCGCCACGAGCTCCGGGTGCGGATCAAGACACATCACCCGAATGACAAAGGACATTTCCCGAAAAATCCCACTCGTCCACGCCGGGTTATAAACCAAAGGATGGGCGATCCCGTAAGGGTTATCCTCGGGGTCAGAGCGAAACGGCAGGAAGGCCGCAGCAGAATAGTAATCACGCCGAATCGGCATACGCCTTAGCGCGTAACGTTTGGGTCCGCCCGGTGTGCCCGGTTTGAAATTCCACAATTTCTGCCCCTCCATCGTCAAGGTGTATTCGATGAAGGCCACGGCAGCGGCGCGGTGCGGAGCTCCTCGCATCAAGGCGATCGGATCAGGCGAGAGCACCGAACCACCGGACGGCGAAGCAAAACCAAGTCGCGTGGCACCGCTGCGTTCATTCGCACTTTGCTCCTGATAACGACCATAGAAATCAATGCACATGCCGACCGCGCAATTTCCCGCCGCCACGTCGATCGGCGGCTTTTGCGAGGTATCCGTGAAGTACCGCGCATTGGCCCCAATCTGTTGGATCAATCGCAGGCCGCGCTCCCAGCCTCGACGCACGGCCTCCATCTCCAGCGCAGCCCGGGGTTTGCCCGTTTCTTGAGCGAGTCGCGCCCACTCTCCATAGATTTGTTCCTGTATGAGGCCTTCAAATCCTTTGGAAATGGAACCGCTTTTTGTCGGATCACAAAGCGCCACCTCTCCCTCCAATCGAGGATCTTGCAGGTCAGCCCACTCCCGTGGGGGTTGAACCACGCCCAATCGGGCGAGCGAATCCAAATTATAGATCATCCCATGACCGCTCAGCACCGGCCCGAACCAGCGGCCCTGCTTATCCCAAAAGGGTTCTCCCGAGTAAGTCTGCGGGATACCCTCTGAGTTGAACCACTCGGGATGCAACTGAAGCAATCCACAATCGATGATACGCCCCGCGTCCGCCTGCCGGATAAAATCATTCGTCCCGCCGCCAAAGAAAACATCGATCCCGCAACCGACTTCCGCCGCGAGAAATATCTTACGCGCCTCTCGTTCGATCCCGCTCGCATCTTTCGCCAGACGCGCATTGGCAAAAGCGGACTGCACTTCATTGCTCCACGCTTTCCCAAGTTTGCGCGTCCAATAATTCTGAAACGATGAGACATACTCCGATTCGAGAAACCGCGCGATCTCACTCGTGCCACCAATGACGCGCCAATCGACGACGACCGTCTTGCCGGTTTTAGCCCGATACCATTCCTGAAATCCCTGGCCAAACTCGTAGCGGATCGCCTCATTGTGCGGCGTGATGATGACAATCGTCTCATCGACCTGGCCCGTCGCCGTTTGCTTCGTGCGCAACAGAAACGGCACCGCCACCACGGTCACCAGAGCCAAAATGAGGAGAAAACGTTTCATGCCAATTTTCTCCTTGGTCGGGCGAGTCGTCCCGACGAGCCGTCTTCTAATTCACGGCTCGTCCGGAGGACTCGCCCTACCTGTTCTGTGTCTAGCCACGTCATGATGGCTTACTCCAGCAACACCACTACATCCTCGGGAGCAACAGTCGCACACAGCTCGCCGCGTTGGGCTCCGTCGAGATAGCGAGGATTGCGCTCGTGGATTTTTAATTTCGTGCCGTTGCCGGTGATGAATTCGTATTGGGCCACTTCACCCAGATATACGGCTTCACCAATATGTCCGCGCAATTGGTTGACCGTCTTCCCGGCTGCGCTGCCAAGATTCCAGCACTCGGGCCGAATCGAAAGTGTCACCTCTTTTCCCACCGACGTCACCGCTGCCGGATCACCCAGCATACCGTCGAAAGTTCCCACCTCCGTCTCAACGGTCACCCGGTCAGCAGTGATCTGACGAATCTTTCCGGGCAGGAAATCCGTTTCACCGATGAAATTGGCCACGATCTTTCGGGTGGGACGCGTGTAGACTTCCCGAGGCGTACCGACCTGCAAAATCCGGCCGCCATCCAGCACCGCCATGCGATCCGCGATCGACAACGCCTCTTTCTGATCATGGGTAACGTAGACCGTGGTGAGCTTGAATTCCTTGCAGACTCGCCTGATCTCCGTGCGCATTTCCAGTCGGAGCTTGGCGTCGAGATTGGAAAGAGGTTCGTCGAGCAACAAACAACGCGGCCGAACCACCAGTGCCCGCGCCAGCGCGACCCGCTGCTGCTGGCCACCGGAAAGCTGATTCGGTTTTCGGCCGGCATATGTTTCCATCCGTACCGAGGCGAGCGCTTCAGCCACGCGCCGATTAATCTCCGGTCGCGGCACCTTGCGTTCCTCCAAACCGAAGGCGACATTCTCCGCCACGCTCAGATGCGGCCACAGCGCGTAGCTCTGAAACATCATCCCGGTATTCCGTTTGTGTGGTTCCAGTCGGGTGACATCTTCTTCGCCAAAAAAAATCTGCCCCTCCTCGGGAATAAAAAAACCCGCCAGCGAGCGCAGCAACGTGGTTTTCCCGCAACCGCTCGGTCCGAGCAGGAAAAACAATTCCCCCGGATTGATCGCGAGGTCGAGCCCCTGCAACGCCACCACCTTGCCGAAACGCTTGGTCAGCTGTTTAACTTGAATGGAAATCATGAGGGGGACGACGCTGCGGCAGGCAACCGTCCAGCCCTGGTGAAGTCAAAATATAAACCCCGTTCAAACTCGCGATGCGCCTTGTCACCGATTCAAGCGATCAACGTCCAATGGCCCTTGGCCAAAACATGCCCACGCACCTTCGTTAGTAAGCGCAACGGGACTCTTGCGCATTCCCTGCGGCTAGGTTCGGTCTCCTCTAAACCCCAATGAAAACTCTTCTTTTGCTGGTCGGATTGCTATTCAGTACCTCGCTCTGGGCCCAACAGATTGTCGTCTTCGCCAAAGGTGATACGCTGACGCTCGACGCCAAGGGAACGGCGCCAACTCCGAAGGAGCCAGCCAAGGCGGCCTTCTTAGCGAGCTATCAGACCGACCTCACTCATCCCAGTGCTTTCGCCCCAATCATTCCGTTGATCGCACCCCCTGAGTGGGGCAAAGCCATTCCCGGAGCGGCGGGCTCGCTGAAATTTCATGACAAGTTCCAGGGCGGATTATTCGTTCACGTCGTTCTGACGGATCTTGTGCCTCATCACCTCTACATTTTAACCCTGAATGGAAAACCGGAGCTGGCGGGCAACGAGCGCTTGGTGGATCTGGTGCCGGGCATGGACAAGGAACGTTTCTTTGATTTTCATAAAATCACGACCGATGCTCATGGCCGTTACGAAGCCACCTACGGCATCGCCCTGCTGCCCGGCCCGTATCATGTGCGTTTCTATGTCAAGGACACGGATGATTTCAAAATCGTACTCTACCACGACTACTTTAAATTCGGCGTCGAGTAATCCGTTTCCTCCCGTTATTCCGACTGCAACGCCACGAGCGGATTCACTTTGGTCGCCCGACGCGCCGGCAGCCAACACGCGAGCAGAGCCACGCCGATGAGCAGCACGGCCACACCGATGATGACCCAAGGATCATTGCCCGGCATGATCGACATCGTCTTGGTGAGCACCTGAACCAAACCGAAAGAGCCCAGCAGCCCGAGGCCCGTGCCGATCAGCGCGAGGCGAATGCCATTGCGCAGAAACAGCCAAAGCACATCCGCCGCTTGCGCGCCCAAGGCCATGCGAATGCCAATCTCCTGCGTGCGCTCGGACGCGAGATTCGCGATCACGCCGTAAATACCCACGGCCGACAACAGCAAGCCGAGGCCGGCAATTTCGATCAGCAACCGGCGCACCAGACTGAAGCCGGCCATGTTGCCTTTCAGGATATCATCCGGCGTTGCCATGAACGTGATGGCAATGGTGGGTTCGATTTTCGCCATCGCTTCCTTCACTCCTTTTTCCAACAGGTGGGGATCGTTGGCGCTATGCAGAGTGAACGACATAAAGCGGTGGTTGAACTGGGCCCACGGCCGGTAGATGACATTGTGTTTGGCCGGCGGACTTAAATCACTGCCCGCGACAATGTCATTCGTCACCCCAACCACCTCGCTCCAGTCCGGCTTGGCGGGATCGGTGTCGCCGATGCGTTTACCGAGGGGATTTTCACCCGGCCAGAATTGATCCGCCATGGCCTGGCTGATAATGACCACATGAGGCGCTCCCGCCCGGTCGGCGCCGGTGAAATCCCGACCGCGGGTCAGATGCATGCCGTAGGCGGCGAAAAAGCCCGGACCCACCCGGTTGGTCAGCGCAATCGGTTCCTTTCCTGGCAGCGGCGGAGCCTGGCCCTCGATTAATACCCCACCGGGGTTACCGAGCCCAAAGACCGGAAACCCACTGGAAATCACGGCTTGGTCCACACTCGGCAACGCGGCCAAAGCCAATTGAAAGCGATCGCTGAAAATCAGGGAGCGTTCGTCGTTCTGTTCGCCGTAGCCCTCATGCGGCAGCGAAAGGATGCCCACCAAAATATTTTCCGTGCGCCAGCCGAGTTCGCGATGAGTGATGCGTTGAATGCCGCGGATGAAATAGCCCGCGCCCGTGAGCAACACGAGCGCCAACGCCAACTCCACCACAATCAGGGTGTGACGCAGGCGATGCCGGGAACGATCGGATGAACTCCCCCGCCCGCCTTGTTTAAGCGCCGTGTTCACCTCCGCCCGCGACGCGAGCCATGCCGGGATCATACCGAAGATGGCGCCGGTAAGCGCGGAGGCGACAAACGCGAACGCCATCACCCGATAGTTGAGCGGCATATCGAGATTGAAAAATGCCGCGATGTACGAGTTGCCCCACTTGGCGATCAACAAACCCAAAGCGCCGCCCGCGAGTGATAGCAGCAAGCTTTCCGCCAGCAGCATACGGATGAGCTGACCACGCGACGAACCCAAAGCCAGCCGGATGGCGAATTCCCGCGAGCGTCCGGTGGTCCGGACCAGCTGCAGGTTGGCGAGATTGACGCAGGCAATCACCAACACCGCCAACGCCAGATCCATGATCAGCCACGTGATGTTGCGACCGACATCGCCGATGGAATCCGTCGGGTAGGCAATCACCTTCTGTCCGCGCTGCGCATTGGACTTGGGGAAATCATGAGCCGATCGCGCAGCCAGCGCCGTCAGCTCGGCCTGCGCCTGTTCGATCGTCACCTTGGGTTTCAATCGGGCGGCGATCTGATACCAGCTGCCGTCGCGCAGATTTCGGTTCACGTCGATCCTATCCAGATTCCACAGATCCGGCGGATTGCCGAAGAGCATGGGATCATCCAACGCCACCGGCAGCACGCCGACGATTGTCATCACCTTGCCATCAAAGCGCAGCGTCCGACCCAATATCTTCGGGTCGCTGGCAAAATGTTTCCGCCAATACGCATTGCTCAGCAACACCACCGGAGCGTGCTGCGTCTCATCCTCCGCATTGAAGGCGCGACCCAGTACCGGCGTGATACCCAGCATCGGCAAGAAATCCGCGGCTACGGCCATGGAGGTCGATCGCTCCGGCGGCTGGCCTTCATCGGCGAGGCTCGCTTGGAAATTAATATAGTACGCGGCTACGCGCTCGAAGACGGTACTCTGTTCCTTGATGTCGAAATAGTCAGCAGGTGACTGCACGTTGAAAGGCGACTGCGGTGTAGTGGCCCAGATTTGTACGAGCCGGTCCGTATCCTTGAACGGCAAGGCCTGATAAACCAAGCGATTCAAAACCGTGAACGCCGTTGTGTTGATCCCGATGCCGAGTGCCAGAGTGAGCAGCGCAATGACAGTGAAGCCGGGACTTTTGAACAGCTGACGCAGGGCGAATTTCATGAGGGTAGTACGGTTATAATCATTCAGCAATCCCGTCCCAATGCCGTTATCACGGCTGGAGAAAGCCGGCCAGACTAATAAAGTGAAACGCTATGGGATGATCAGCCCCACGAATTCCTGCGAGTTGCCGTGCCTATCCTAGACGCGGCCAATGCCTGCTCGCAGGAGCTGATTTTGCTCACAAATAATGGGGCAGCGAAGCCAGTCGGTTGGCATTGGCCGTGCTATAGTAGGGCCATGGCAACTTCATCACACAGCACTCCGCTCCTGTTCCCCGGTGACCCGATGCTGCTTTGGGTCGAATTGGGCAGGCCCATGCACCGTTCCTCACCAACCACTTTTTCGCATCCAAGTCTTCAGCGACAGCCTTCCCGTCCCCCACACTTCCCGGCCAAACAAATCGCGCCTTATGCGGCCAAACCACCGCAGTGAAAGGCACGAGAGCGCAGCTGGATTTCATCATGAAACACCTGGATGACAGGAATTGAAAATCTCGGCCACTTTCAGATTATATCCTCTATCACTTCCCGGGACGTCAGTATGTACCAAAGCGCTAGTACCCCGTACCAGCTATAATTTCGGATAAAGTCTGATAAGTTTTATGCGCGCGTCCTCTGTGGTGAAGCGC
>JANYCF010000005.1 GCA_025360455.1 Opitutaceae bacterium
ATTTCCGATCCGCAGGAAGTGATCGCGCGTGCCAAGGCGTTGAGCGCCGAACTTGGAACACCGATCACGCCGGGCTTCGAAGCATTGGTGTTCAAGGCCTCACGCGGCATCGAGGACATCTACGAGCTGACCTACATCCGCAAGGATGGCAGCCGTTTCCCCGCAGTGGTATCTGTCACGGCGCTGCGTGACGATCAGGACGCCATCATCGGCTACCTCCTGATCGGCACTGACAACACCGCGCGCAAGCAGGCCGAAGCGGCGCTGCTCAAAGCGGGCGCTCTGCAGAGCGCGATTTTCAACAGCGCCAATTTTTCCAGCATCGCCACCGACGCGAAGGGCGTCATCCAGATTTTCAACGTCGGCGCTGAACGCATGCTGGGCTACACCGCCGCCGACGTGATGAACAAGATCACGCCGGCCGACATTTCCGATCCGCAGGAGGTCATCGCACGCGCCAAGGCACTGAGCGTCGAGCTGGGCACGCAGATTACGCCTGGCTTCGAGGCCCTGGTCTTCAAGGCCTCACGCGGCATCGAAGACATCTACGAGCTGACCTACATCCGCAAGGATGGCAGCCGTTTCCCCGCAGTGGTATCTGTCACGGCGCTGCGTGACGATCAGGACGCCATCATCGGCTACCTCCTGATCGGCACCGATAACACCGCGCGCAAACTGGTCGAAGAAGAGCGAAAAAAACTCGATCAACGCCTGCGCGACCAGCAGTTCTACACCCGCTCGCTCATCGAATCCAACATCGACGCGCTGATGGCCACCGATCCGCTGGGCATCATCACCGACGTCAACAAGCAGATGGAGGCGCTGACGGGCTGCACGCGCGACGAGTTGATCGGGGCTCCGTTCAAGAGTTACTTCACCGATCCGGAGCGGGCCGAAGCCGGCATCAAGCTGGCGCTGAGCGAAAAGAAGGTCACCGACTACGAACTCACCGCGCGCGCCCGGGACGGCAAGAAAACCGAGGTGTCTTACAACGTGACCACCTTGTACGACCGGGACCGGAGGCTGCAGGGCATGCTCGCCACCGCGCGCGATGTGACCGAGCGCAAACGCTTCGAGCAATCGCTCCAGGAAGCGAACCGGATGAAGAGCGAGTTCCTCGCGAACATGTCCCACGAGCTGCGCACCCCGCTCAACGGCATCATCGGCTTCACCGAATTTCTGATTGATGAGAAGCCCGGCCCGCTGAAGCCCAAGCAGAAAGAATATCTCGGTGACGTGCTCAGCAGCGCACGCCACCTGCTCCAGCTCATCAACGACGTGCTCGACCTCGCGAAGGTCGAGGCGGGCAAAATGGAATTGCACCCCGAGACGTTCCCCGTGCACAAGGCCGTCGAGGAAGTTGCGGCCGTCATCAAAGGCATGGCGCAAAAAAAAGAAATTGCCGTCGGCATCGACATCGGCGCGGGGCTCGAAGCCGTCACGCTCGACCAGCACAAATTCAAGCAGGTCCTCTACAATTTGCTTTCCAACGCCATCAAGTTCTCCGACGACGGCGGCCAGATCTCCATCCGTGCACTACGCCTGGACACCCAGCAGATCGAAGTGCAGGTCCGCGACACCGGTATCGGCATCAAGGCCGAGGATATCAACCGGCTCTTCACCGAATTCGAGCAACTGGACTCCGGCACGGCACGGCGCTTCGAAGGCACGGGGCTCGGCCTGGCCTTGACGAAGAAGATCATCGAATTTCAGGGCGGTCGCATCAGTGTGGAAAGCGAGTTGGGCAAAGGCAGCGTGTTCACCGTCGTCCTGCCGGTGATGACCGTGGAAAAAGAGACCGCATGAGCGCCAAAATCCTCGTCGTGGATGACAATCCCATCAACCTCAAGCTCGTCTCCGACGTGCTCGAATTCGAGGGCCACGATATTCTCAAGGCCGTGGATGCCGAGGCGGCGCAGATCGTTCTCGCCGCGACCCTGCCCGACCTGATCCTCATGGACATCGCGCTGCCCGGCATGGACGGGCTCACGCTCACACGCAAACTCAAGGCTGACGAGCGCACCCGCCATGTCCGCATTGTCGCGCTCACCGCCTTCGCGATGAAGGGTGACGACCAGAAGGCCCTCGGTGCCGGCTGCGACGGCTACATCACCAAGCCGATCGATACGCGGAAATTTCCCGCGCAAGTGGCGACGTATCTCGAAGACCGGCCCATTCACTCCGACGAGCAGAAAATTTAACCGCCAGCCCATTCCCAACCAAGCCATGAACATCCTCATCGTCGATGACGTCGCAGCCAACCGCAAACTGCTCCGCGTCCAACTCGAGGCTGAGGGATTTGTGGTGTTTGAAGCAGTCGATGGTGTTGAAGCCCTGCAGGTGCTCGGACGCGAAGCGTTCGATGCGGTCCTCTCGGATATTCTCATGCCAAGAATGGATGGCTACCGGCTCTGCCACGAGGTGCGCAAGAACCCGGCGCTCCGGAAACTGCGATTTGTCCTCTACAGCAGCACCTACACCTCGCCGGACGACGTGAGACTGGGAGACACGGTCGGCGCGGACCAGTTCATCGCGAAGCCCGCACCCATCGCGGTCATCCTGCAGGCGCTGCAGATTCCCGCCGCAGACCTGGCATCGCGTCCGTCGGAGCTGCCCGACGATGCCCTCATCGTGCAGGAGTACAGCGCCGTATTAGTGGCGAAGCTCGAAGAAAAAAACAACGAACTACAACAGGCGCTCGAAGGGGTGAGACGGGTGCACAACGAAATCCAGGAGCTGAACGTGGACTTGGACCGCCGGGTGCGCGAGCGCACCGCCGAACTCGCCCTGACTAACAGTGAACTCACGGCCGCCCTCGCCGAGGTGAAACAGCTCAACAAGCTGCTCCCCATGTGCTCCTACTGCAAAAGCATTCGCGACGACAAAAACTATTGGGACAGTGTTGAGCACTACATCACGCGCCACACGAACAGCAACTTCAGCCACGGTATCTGCCCGGCGTGCTACGAAAAACATATCACGCCCATGTTGAAAGAACTGGACGCCCTGCCTGCTCCCGGAGCTGACCGCTGCAAACCATGAAAGTTTCTCGCACAACTCATCAGGCCTGATCACTGACGACTGATTGACCGGGCTAAAGATCCTAAAGGCAACAAAGGCGGGTCGCGCGAAGCTGCCGATGGTGTTGAAACCCAGCCAGTGCCCACGAATGGATAGCTGTCGGTTCTGCCACGATGGGCGAAAGAACCCGACGCTCCGGGAAATGCGGTTTGTTCTCTACTACAACACCTGTACCTCCCCAACCGAGGTGAACTTAAGTGACACGGTGGGCGCGGACCCGTTCATCGCCAAGCCGGGGCCAAGCGCAGTCATCATGAATGCGCTGCAGATTCCCCGCCGCAGGCCGGACCTCGCGCCAGTCGGACTTGCCCGGCGATGCGCTCATCGTCCAGCAATACAGCGCCGTATTGCTGGCGAAGCTCGAAGGAAAAAAACCGAATTCCGGGCAACCAACCAACAAAAGCTCGCAATAAAAATCCACTCGGCAGGAGCCACGGAGTATTCAAATGCTGTGGGTAAACGCTTGAGGGGGATTGGCAGGGCGACGGTATGACCGCGAACCGGGAGTCGGCGTGGGGAGAAAGTTCCATCTTTTTAGCGGGTCTACACCCCATAGTGATAGTGACACAGGGAGCGCACTCTCCTCCCGCTATGAAAAATATAAAACTGAATAGTTTGCCTCTTATCGCAGGGTTCGCCGCCCTTCTTTGCGCTCCGGCCTTCGGGTCTCTCGCGCCAGTTGATCTTAGATCGGCAGGCAATTTCGTGATTCTTTCAAAATCAGGAATCACCGACGTGCCGGCCTCAGCTATCATCGGAAACATTGGAACGAGTCCAATCACCGGTGCTGCGATTACGGGAATTGGCCGGGGAGAAGTGTCCGGGCAGGTATACACTGTCGATGCCGCCGGTCCGGCCTTTCGGGTGAAAGCCCCGACCCTATTGACTGCCGCTATCCTGGACATGGAGACCGCGTACACCGACGCCGCAGGCCGGATATTGCCCGATGTCACTGAACTCGGCGCAGGAAATGTTGACGGGATGACACTCAGTCCCGGCCTCTACAAATGGAGCACTCCGGTGCTCATACCCACCCGGGTCACACTCGACGCCCAGGGAAATCCCAATGCAGTCTGGATCTTCCAGATAGCGCAAACGCTCCACGTGGGTAACGGCGCCATTGTTACTTTGAGCGGCGGCGCCCAGGCCAAGAACATTTTCTGGCAGGTCGCCGGCCAGACGACCTTGGGCACGACGTCTGACTTCAAGGGAAACATTTTGTGCAAAACAGCGATTGCGATGCAAACAGGCGCATCGCTGGACGGCAGAGCAATGGCGCAGACTGCGGTTACGTTACAGATGAATGACATCACACAGCCGGCTAACTAAGAGGCTGTCAGAACTGGATGGCGGCCGAGCCTTGGGGTTGGCCGCCATTACACTCTGACTGCAACAAAATCGTTTCAGGCGCAGTTCCCACAGGAGATAACTGGAGAGAAAAAAGGGAGATCTGACCGCGAATTTAGTTTTTTCATGGCGGAAAGCTCACGGCGCTTTCGCCGTGGTAGGTCTACACCCCATAGAGATCGTAGCGCAGGGGGCGCATTCTCCGCCCGAAATGATGAATAGAAAACTGATCCGCTTGCTTCTTAATTAGGGCGCACTGCTCAAAACAATTAAGGCCGCTTGGACGCTGCCTTCTCCCCGACTTCAACCACAAACCCATGAAACATTCAAATCTCAGTCTGCTGCTACTCAGTTCACTCGCGCTCTCCGGCGTAGTGGCAAAAGCAATTCCAATGGTCGATCTTGGATCGGCCTCCAGTTTTTCGATTCTGGCAGGCTCCAAAATCACCGATGCCGGTGGCGTCTCCACGACCACCGGGAATGTGGGATTGTCTCCGGCCAGCGGGTCTTTTATTGGATTAACTGCCGCGCAGGTGGGCGGGACAATATACGCGACTAATGCCGCCGGTCCTCTCGGTTCCGCAAATAACCCAGCCTTGCTGACGATGGCGAAGAACGACCTTACGGCAGCGTATATCGACGCCGCTGGCCGTTCAGCAACGACCACCTACTCCCCGATTTTCGATCTCGTGGGGCTAACCCTGACCTCAGGCGTCTACAATGACCCCAGTTCATTTGGGCTCACCGGAACGCTGACACTCGACGCTGGAGGCGATCCTAATGCAGTCTGGATCTTCCAGACCGGATCCACGCTGACCACGGCATCCAGTAGTAAAGTGGTCTTCAAGGACGGCGTTGGCAGTTCTTGTAATGTCTTCTGGCAGATTGGCAGTTCAGCGACGATCGGAACCTATTCAGATTTCATAGGCAACATTATGGCTGATCAATCAATCGCGCTGGAGGCCTATGCGACGCTGGACGGCAGCGCGTTGGCACGGATTGGTGCGGTTACGTTAGACCACAACACCATTACGATGTCGGATTGTGGGGCTCCTTCGGCGGTGCCGGACGCTGGCAGCACGCTATTGCTGCTCGGCTCCGGACTGGTGGCCCTGTTGCTCTTTAGAGGGCGGTTCTTTTCCGCCGCTCAACAGCTTGGCTGCGGACGGGCCACTTGTTGAATCCTTGAGAGCAGTCTCTAAAAATATAGGCGAACGTTCTGCGTAGCGCCTATCCGAATAACCAGTGTTATCGGTTAGTCAGCGTGCTTGAGCGCCGCAGCCCGCTTGGGCGCGACCCAGGTCGCTGACCTACCGGGCACCCAATCACTGGTTATTCGGATAGGCTCTAAGAGGGCTTCTAAAAAGGGTCTATTAGTAGGGCCAACGCTACGCGAACAGGCCGAAGCGAACATCACGACGACAAGGCTCACCACTCGACTGTTTATCGCACCTTGCTGCGAAGCTCCGTTGATTTCTTTTTTGCCCGAAGATCTGTAAATACGCTCTCTGTGATACCTTTGGTATCGCCATACGTTTGCCGGGAACTTGGCCAATATCTGCGTGTAATGATCCTGTCATAATCAGAATTTTCCATGAATACATACTTATCATTTTCCGTCGTTTTCTTCGCTCTACTTGAGGCCGCAATCTACACCAGCGCTCAATTGCCTGACTCTTCTATAATTCTTTCCTGCTTCGTCTCTGCGTTCCTCGCCGCTTGGGCCGGGCATCAATACGGGCGAAAGTTTCTTCCGCTCACTCGCGCGAAGCTTTTGCGCCCTCCCTCGCGCATTGTTCCGCGCGGTTCTTTTCCTTCCGGTCTGCGCCATTCGTCTTCGAAGGCCGCTGGCTTCTAGCGATGGATGGCGAATCTGCCGGGCCGGGCAGGGAAATGCCAAGCGATTACCCAAATAATTATAGCGGTATTTACGTGACTCCACCTGAAACTATCGTGACTGCTCTATTATCAGGAAATCTCTTAGCCTGCATGGGGGCATCTCGATATCCTTTACTTGAGAGTGCCGGATTCGTTGGGCGATTAAGCGGCGGCGGCGAGGCTGGTGCCCTCGATGCGGGATAGATCAATCCGCGAGCGGAGGAATATCGCGAAGGTTGGGTCTGCGGGTGAAGTCGCGAGATATTCCGGCAGGC
>JANYCF010000013.1 GCA_025360455.1 Opitutaceae bacterium
GGTGGTGTCGCGATAATTACCGTCAGCGCGGGAATAATACGGCGTGACCGACAATTCGGAATTGTTCGCAAACGTGTGGGTGAGATTGCCGTTAAAGTGAATCGTTGTGCCGTACTTGTTGCGATAAAGCGTACCGTCGATGATCGAGCCGTTGGCGGCCGAGGTATAAACGGTCCCAGCGGCATTGCGCGTGGCCGCCGTGTTCAAATTAAAACTCGGGCCGCGTTGGGTGAAATTCAAGTCATACCAGTTCCATTGGCCGGAAATCATGACCGAAGTATTGTCGCTTAACTTGTAATCAACCTTGGTGGCGAAGGCTTCGCGGTGCGTCAATTTTTCCTCGCTGCGAATATTGAAGGTCTGGAGACGCGGAGCCGTAAAAATATCATTGGCGTTGACATAGCCGTATTCGGTACGCGGCGAATCATCGTATTTTTCGGAGAGACGATAATTCACATTGATGCCCAGCTTCGGCGTGATTTTTCGGGAGAAATTAAACTCCCCGCTCGGCCGGATGAGATAATGTTTCCCATGGCCCCACACTCCGCCGGCCTTGCCGAATTTCGCGTTGGTCGATGGCACGGACAACGAAATATCGTAGGTGAAGCGCTGCACATCCTCATGATCGAAGGCGCTCTTCGTAATAAAATTCACAAACCCACCGGTGGAAGTGGCGGGCAAATCAGGTGTCGCGGTTTTGAAAAGTTCGGTCGTCTCGACGTTGTTCATGGCAATCTGCTCGAACTCAAATCGCCGGGTATCGTCGATCGAAGAAGTGCCGGCCATCGGCGTGCCGTCCACGGCCACAATGGTGAAGGCGGTGCTGAGGCCGCGCAGCGAGATGCCGCGCGCGTCGTTCACGTTGTAGTCAATCGTGACGCCGGGAAGAAATTTAAGATACTCGCCAATATTACCTTCACTCACCGGGCCGAACTGGTCGGCGGCCGCGACAAGTTTTGTCTGAATAGAAAGTTTCTGCAACGCAACGGCCTGCGACATACCTTCCTTCGCCCCGCGCACTGTGAACTTTTCCAATTGGATGATATTGTCACCGAGCACGAAATTCCCGGTGGCGGTCTCACCCGCTTTGATTTCGATCGGCTCGTTCTTCGGCTCCAGACCGGGATAAGTCACTGTCACGGTCTGGGTCCCCACGGGCACGTTGTTGAGCTGAAAACTACCGTCACGTTCCACGGTGGTATGAATCGTCGTCCCTTCGATGGCGACTTCCGCGCCTTGGAGGTAATTCTTGGACCCCGCTTCGGACACTCGCCCGGTCAGTGTTCCGGTGGCGATCGTCTCCGCCGCCAGACGGGGGGCGAGTACGAATGCGAGCGACAGGGTAAGGGCGAGTACAGCCAACTTGGCGCGCGCGCGCGCCGAAGCCAATCGGAAGCCGAGCGTGACGCCACGCGGCAGGAAGGACAAATGTGATAGGGGGTGGTGCATGGTTATTCTAATCAAGAGGTGAACCGCTAACAGGTGGGTGGGGGTGGGGACGAACTACAGGTGGGGGCTAACGGTTCATACTATAGCGGCCCATTCATTTTTCGTATATGCGATATCGCGCAAATGAGTTCGCATTTTGCGCATATTCTAGATTGCTTGGTTTCACCGCGTCAAACTATGAACCGCCCCGTTCCCCGCCGCATCGTCGCCTTTCTTCAACTCGATATCGAGTATGGCCGGGGAATTCTCCGTGGCATCGCCGAACACTTCCGCCCCCACCCGGAGGTCTCGGTGCTTAAATTTCTGCGACCACGCGCCTACCTCCGCGAGGAAATCCTGCACCTGGCCCCCGATGGCATAATCGCACAAGTCTCCAACCGGGAGGACGAACGGGTGTTGGGTGCCCTTCCTGTGCCGATTGTCAACGTGTCCGGCATGCTGCGCCACCCGGTCTTGACGACAGTTAACTCCGACGACTTGGGTGTCGGCCGGGTGGCATTCGATCATTTCCACGGACGTAGCCACCGCAATTTCGCATATGTCGGTGATCGCAACCACGCCGCCTCACGTTTGCGCTGGCAGGGTTTTCAACAGGCCGCCCAGCGGCTGGGAGCCCCGACCGTATCACGCTATTTCCTGCCTCACGAGGAAAGCGACTCTCCCTATCCCGACCGCTTGCGTCGCGGACTCGTGTCCTGGCTGAAAAAGCTGCCCCACCCTGTCGGCGTTTTTTGTTTTACCGATCGGGTTGCGGTTGAAGTAGCGGGAGCCTGCGAGCGCGCCCGGTTGCGCGTCCCGGAGCAAGTCGCCATTCTCGGCACCGGGAATGATGCGACCCGTCTCGACTTCGCCCACGTCGAAGTTTCCAGTGTTCAGCTCGATACGGTACGAATTGGTGAACTCGCGGCCGAGACCTTGCACGAGATGATCCGGCATCCCAACCGTCCTTCCAGTGAAATGCTCGTCGCGCCCCTGCGCATCAGTATCCGTCGCTCCACGGATAAAACCGCCGTCGATGATGAACAAGTGTCCGGCGCTTTGGATCATATCGCCGCCCACGTCGGCAATCCGATCTATGTGGAGGAAGTAGCTCGCTTGGCCGGAGTCTCCCGCCGCTCGTTGGAGATGCGTTTCCGAGCGGCACTAGGAACTTCCGTTTATGCCCAGGTGCAGCGGATCCGTTTCGAGCGGGTCATCGAGCTGATGACAGATCCGGCCATCACGCTGGAT
This sequence comes from Opitutaceae bacterium, assembly GCA_025360455.1. Classification (GTDB taxonomy): domain Bacteria; phylum Verrucomicrobiota; class Verrucomicrobiia; order Opitutales; family Opitutaceae; genus Didemnitutus. The sequence goes on from JANYCF010000013.1 coordinate 2,680, forward strand.
GAAATTGCCTACAGTACGGGCTTCGGTGGAGCAGCGGCCTTTTCCACGATGTTTCGACGCCATTTCAAAACCGCTCCGTCGATCTATCGTCAAGGCCTGCTTCGGGACCGCCAGGATTCCTCGCCACGGACCACCGGCTCCAAACGGGGCGATGCAGTGCGACGGGGGAAATAGTTTTTCAACAAGCAGCCTGTTACCAACGTCCCTTTGCCTTTGGACTATCGAACTTGATTTAACAGGTAGGGCGCGACCGCTGGGCGCGCCGTTTTGTGGGTGCACTCACTGGCAAAGCGCGGCGGGCCCAGCGGTCCCGCCCTACCAATGGACCCATTTTAGCCGCCCGCTAAGGCAAGGCGAGGCGTCCCTGCCGAGCCGGGGAGGCGCTGGTTCGAACTCTCGTGTACTCCGGAGTGAAAGCTCAAATCGTCATCGCATGATAGCCGCCATCGACGATCAATTCTTCACCGGTGATGAAGGAGCCTGCGGCATCGGAGGCCAACAGCAGCGTCGCCCCGATCAGCTCGCGCGCCTCGCCGAAACGCTTCATTGGGGTGTGGCCCATGATATTCGCCACCCGATCAGGCGTGAGCACTTTCTTATTCTGTTCCGCAGGGAAAAAGCCCGGCACGAGCACATTCACCCGCACCTTGTGGGGCGCCCACTCGCGCGCGAGATTGAGCGAGAGATTATGGACGGCGCCTTTCGAAGTCGAATAGGTGAATACCCGTGACAGCGGCACGATGCCGGACATCGACCCGAGATTGATGATCGAACCACCCTGCCCGCGCTCGACCAAATACTTGCCGAATACCTGACAACCCAAGAACACGCTCTTCACATTGACGCGCATAATCCGGTCGAACTCTTCCTCGGCGATATCGAAGAAAGGTGTGGCAGAATTGATGCCCGCGCCGTTGACGACGATGTCGACCCGACCACTGCGCGCCAGCACCGCGTCGAGCAGCCCCTGCACCTCGCCCTTGCTCGTGGCCTCAGCGGAATGAAACCACGCCTTGCCACCAGCGGCCGCAATCTTGTCGAGTCGCGCCTGCGCCTTATCGCTATTGCGCCCCACAATGACCACTTCGGCTCCTGCGCCAGCCAGACCTTCGGCCATCGCGCCGCAGAGTTCACCGGTGCCGCCCACGACAACGGCGACCTTGCCAGTTAAACCAAACATTTGATTCAGGTATTCAGGAGTATTCATGGATAAAGGAAGAGTCAGGAGAAAGTGCGGCGAAGACAGAAGAGATACGGAATGAGGATCGCTCGCTCAGCGCAAGAGAGGCGACCCCACGTCGTGGGTCAAACCCGGAGTCGTTGAATCGAGTGTCCGTTGCAGCCATGCCACCAATTGGACCTGATAGTCCGGCAAGAATTTCTCCCAGGTCAGCAAACCATGCGGTGCCCCGGGTAGCGTGATGAGATCGCAGGATACGCCGTTGGCTTTGAGTTTAGCCTGAAAATTAAGCGACGTCTGATACGGCACAGTTTTATCGGCATCGCCATGCAAGAGGAGAAAGGGCGGCAGACCGGGCTTCACGTGGTTGATCGGCGCTATCTCCCGAAGAATCGCGAGCGTTTCCGGTGTCACTTCCCTGGGTTTATCGTGGAGCGCCTGGAGTGACGGACTGAGTCCGCCCCGAGCTGGCAGTTCGAATTCGAAATCCGTGACCGGAGCAAACCCCACCACCGCCTGCACGCGGGTGCTGTCATCGGCGAGAGTCGCCGCGAGACAAACCAGCTGGCCACCGGAAGAGTGGCCCAACAAGGCGATGCGGGAAGTGTCTCCTTTAAACTTCCCGGCGTTGGCCTTCACCCAACGGATGGCGGTCTGCACATCGTCGAAACAAGCGGGCCAGCGATTTTTCGGCGCCATGCGGTAGTTGAGAGAGAACCAAGTGAATTTCGCCACCGTGAGTGGAGCGAACCAAGCTGTGATATCCGCACCTTGGGTGGGCTCATCGAGTCCGTTTTTATCGCCGCGACTCCAACCACCACCATGTACCAGGATAGCAATGGGGAACGGGCCGTCCCCGACAGGGAGACTTACATCAAGCAGCAGTTTTTCTCCCGCCACCTGACCGTATTCGAGATCGGTGAGTTTGGCGGCGCGGGGTTCATGGAGCAGAACCGAATCGAGTGCCGGTACCGCGCGGCGCAACTCCTCTACCACCCATTGCGCGAATACCGCGCTGCCCACGGCATCAAGATGCGTGTGATCGAAACTACCGTCGGGCTTGACGCGGTTAAACTTGGCCGCCTGCTCCGGCCCAAGCTGCTCACACCACGCGAGACTGCGGGCATGCAGGTCAATCAGCGGGACGTTTTTCTCCGCCGCGAGCTGCTTCACCACTTCAACATAAGGCAGGAGACTGGACTTGATTTTCCCGGGATTCGCCGGATCGAAATTTCGCCGCACCAGCGAGGTGACTAAAATCGGAATCGCCCCGATCGCCCGCACGTCATCCACATAGCGCGCCATGTTCTGGGCATAGGTCGTGGCGGCATCGGTCTCACGGGCCAAACCCTTTCCCGGCTCATCGTTGTGGCCAAATTGAATGAGGTAATAATCGCCCTTGAGCGCGAGAGCCTTCGCCCAAAGTCCTTCGTCCCGGTAGCTCTTCGAACTGCGTCCGTTCTGCGCGGCATTGGTAATGGTCGCTCCCTCCGTGACAAATTGCCTAAAACCAAGGCCCCACCCTTCGAAATCCGTCACCGTGGAATCGCCCACCAATACGATATATGGCGGTTTGGATGCTGCGATATTTTCCGCGAGCAGCAGTCCGGGAAACATGACCGCCCAGAGCAGATGATGAAGCAGTTTCATCGTGGCGCGAGATTCCCACTATTGGCGCCAGTGAAATAAATTTCGCAATTCCGAACCAATTTAGCCAAACTAACCGTTACCAGTAACGAAAACACGACACCGTATATGAATCGATTTTCCATCGATATCCCTTGTCAGATGCGCGTTGGTGAGGTCTTAGGCAGACCAGCGTAAATTAATACTGCACCAATAATCACGACTCCGCCTGCTGCAGTGGCAGCTTGTGCAGCACCGGAAAGTTTGGCCGCTTTGATGCACACATCCCAATGGGTCACTATCATCCCACTGAAGATTGCGCCCAGTATGGCCAGCAATACGCCACCGGTCAGCAGTGGCTTGTGTGCGCAAGTGACATCAGGTGGAGAGTCAACATCGGCTTGTTTGAAATCATTACGTAGCCACAGCCAATAGATCAGAAGACTAAGTGGGTGCATCAAACCGGCCCACATAAAAATCAGTTTTTGGTTACCGGTCCATTGGATTGTCATCGCCGCGAGCAACGTCAGAAACATCCCACCCAAGCCACCGGTCGTCGCCCCTAAGCCAACCACGGAGCCGGACACTTTCGCGGGAAACAAATCGGTAGCGGTCGTGAATACGTTAGCCGACCAAGCTTGGTGGCAGGCGGTCGCAAGACTGATGAGTCCGACACACAGAGCAAAACTGGTAGTGTTGTATGCCACAATGGAAAGCGGCATCAAAAGCGCCGGCAACAGCATCGCGCCATAACGGGCCGAGCCGACGCGCCAGCCGCGACCAATCAGAAAACCAGAAAACCATCCCCCGACAATTGAGCCAACACTCGCACCCGTGTAGATGAGTCCAATAATCAGTGCACTTTTCATCGGATCGCGACCACGCTCTTTCGACAGGTACGAAGGTAGCCAGTAAAGATAGAACCACCACACCGGGTCCGTGAGGAGTTTGGCCATAAGGAATGGCCAAATTTGTTTAAAACGCAGGAGTGTAGTCCATGGCATGCGAAGACTTTCCTGCTGCTGCCCTTGACCTGCACGAATGTAATTAAGCTCTACCGGTGAAACGTGTGTGCTTTTTTCTGGGCGCTCAAAACCCCACTTCCAAAAGATCAACCAACCAAAACCCAATAAGCCAATGGAAACGAAAGCCCATTGCCAACCAAAGTGCTCAGCTAGCCAGACTGTACCGAAAGAAATCATCACACCTAAATTAGTTCCTGAGTTAAAAAGCCCGGTAGCCAATGCCCGTTCCTTCTGAGGAAACCACATTGCGATCGCCTTAATCGAAGCTGGAAAATTCGCCGCTTCCGCCACACCCAGCAAAAAACGCACCGCCACGAAACCCATAACCGTATGGACCAAACCGAGCATAACAGACATCGTCGACCACATGACAAGTGCCACTGCCAAGCTGATCTTCACACCGTACCGGTCGATAGCCCGACCCAATAGCGTGGGGAAAGCCGCATATGCGGCAGTGAAAGCGAACTGAATCCACCCATAGTCCGCTTCACTCCAGCTCAACTCTTTTTCAAGAATCGTTTTAAGCACGCCGAGAGAATTACGATCAACATAATTGATCGTCGTAGCAGCAAACAGTAGTCCGCAGATGACCCAGCGATAACTGGTAAGAGATTCACGGACAGTCGCGACAGAGGAAGAGGATGCACTCATAGGGTAGTTATCGGAAGTAGAATAGAATTAAGGCCAGGGAAAAACCCGAACAGGAAGATCAGCGACTGGGCGCAACCTGATCAATTCGACAAGCGGCACAATCACCGAGTCAGTCACATTATTGAACAGGTCGAGGCTGAGACGCAGGACCGTCTCTCGTTCTAACCCAATCCGGGTCGGGCAGGAGGCGCCAACCGCGACGCACTCGTGCCACTGTTTTCTAATCACATCTGTCGGCAATTTCACGATGGCGGATTTCAAGTTCATCGATTTCACCATTCCCTTTTTCAACGGGCCAACCAACCGCCATCAATGGCGAGAATGTGGCCCTGCAGATAGTCGGCAGCGGGCGAAGCAAGAAAAACCACCGCCCCCTGTAAATCGGCCGGAGTACCCCAGCGCCCCGCCGGGATGCGATCCAGAATGGATTTATTCCGAACCACGTCCGCCTGAAGTGCCGCCGTGTTGTCGGTGGCCATGTAGCCGGGGGCGATGGCATTGACGTTGATCCCGTACGGCGCGAGTTCATT
>JANYCF010000035.1 GCA_025360455.1 Opitutaceae bacterium
GCGTTTGTAGGTGCTCTTGCAGCCCCGTACAATCTTGCCGTTGTCGGTTTCCACGTAGCCGGTGGCCCGCTCCAAGGCTTGAATGCTGGGTTTTTCATCCACGCTGATGACCAGCGCCTTTTCCGGTGGATTCAAATACAGAGGGCTGAAAAAAGGGTCATGCTGTACCTTTTACCTTTTTTGATGTGCAACTTCGTCAATGATCCCAGCGACACAGCTTGTGCCAGCAAGCGGATATGAATTCTGCGGACACCATTGGTTGCGCTGGAGAACAGGGCGGGCGAGGGGACCCCTCCTATGGGTGAGGAGGGGCGTTGATGACATGAAAAAAGCGTCCGGTGGTTACCCGCCACCGGACGCTTACCAACTATCGATACGCCTATAGCCTAACAATTAGTTGTCATCGCCTTCGTCATGAGCGTCGTGGTTCATGGTGACGGGATCAGGGAGGGCGGTGAGGGTGCCGAACAGACCGTGAGCTTCGTCTTCGATGCCGGCCGCGAAATAGAGGGTGTTGAGTGGTCCGGCGTTGGCGCCGTTTCCAAAGGACAGGGCCCATAGTCCTTCGATTTTCACGGGGCGGTGGTTGGCTCCGCGCATGAAGCCACGGAATTTCCCGGTGACGGGATCGAAGGCCGCGATTTTTCCGCTGCCAAACTGGCCGACCAGAATCATGCCGCTGAAACGGCCGAAATCCGCGGGGGCCTGCGCCACGCCCCAGGGCGCGTTGAACCATGGGCCCCAGTGCAGGCGCATACTGAGCACACCGCTGGTCGTGTAGGCGGTGACAAATCCACGGCCGGGGCCGGTGACCTCGTCGATTTTTTCATGGTCCTGCTTGGCATAGGCGACGAAAATTTTGTCGCCGATCGCCTGGACATTGAACGGGGCATAACCGCGCGGCAGATGCGGATCGTGGAAGGCAGTGGCACCAAGGTCGACCGGAGTGAAGGTGCCGTCGAAGACATCAACTTTGCCGGTGTGGAAATTGGCCGCGTAGAGATAATTGGCGGTGCCGATTTGTCCGAGCGCCAGTCCCCGGAAGATCGCCCCGGAGGTCGACCAATCGATCTTGGTGATGGCATTGGTGGGATTGGCCCCGGGATTCCAACCGGAGAGGGTGCCTTCCGCGGTGACGAAGAGAAAGCGTGCGGGTTGGCTGGTGCCGGGCAAACCGACTTTGAAATCACTGGAGCCGTTGAACACCGTGCCGGTGGGCGTCGACGGGCCGCTCAAGCCGGCGGCGGGCGGAATGGTGACGGTGAGAGCCTGTTTAATGCCCAAACCATTATAGAGGGTGGAGGTGCCGGTGCCGTTGTTGGCCGTCCACCAGGGCGAGGTCGCGCTGCGGGAGAGTCCCCAAGGGTTGACCAAATTGGGATCGGTGACTGCGGCCAATCCCGGTACGTCGGAGACGAGATCGGTTTGTTGGTAGCGGTGTTGGGCGGAGGCCGGCGTGGCCAGACTCAGGATTGTCGCGAGGGACAAGACGATGGCGGTGCTGGTGGAACGCAACGGGTTCAGGACGTGGCCTGCCGGTGATCGAGGGGATAGGAGGTTCATAATGATTTCTTTTTCGGGAACGTTGATCGGGGTTGGAGGGAGAAGCCGCGCCTCATTGCTGGCCGTCCCGGACTTTTGGGTCTGTGGTCAACGTAGTGCGCCGATGCGTTTCGCAAAATGGATTATAGTAACGAGGTTGTTACTCAGCCGGCAGTCGGATAAATGCGTCGGCCAAGGCTGGAATTGCCGAGATGAATATTTTTAATGCACGCAATTACCCAATCTGATCGGCATGGGCCGTGCTTAAATAGGCTGAGCGATGACGAGTAAGCCGCGCGCACTTTCCTGGTCCAAAAACTCAATCCCGTACCCCATGAATGCCACACTGACATTGGAGCGAACCGAAGGTTATTTTACCGCCGAGTGGCATGAGTCCCGCTCGCCGTGGGTTAAGGCGCCGGCACCCTTTATCACGATCTCGCGCGAGTCCTGCGCTGGCGGCTCCCGACTCGCGCAGCTTATTGCGAAAAAATTTAATGCCAGGGCTTCGTTCGCGGCCGAGTGGAGTTTGTTTGGCGGCAACATCATCAATCAAATGTTGCTGGCTAATCATTTGCCGGCGGAGCTCGCCCGATTTTTGCCGGAGGACAAGGTGCCGGAAGTGAATGCGACCATCGGGGAAATGGTCGGACTGCATCCCAATTTGTGGGAACTGATGCAGAAGGCCAAGGAGACGATGCGACATCTCGCGTCCGGGGGGCGGGTTATTCTGGTCGGTCGCGGGGCCAACTTTGCCACGGCAGGCCTTGCCGGTGGAATTCACGTGCGGTTGATCGCACCTCCCGCGTATCGAGCCCGGTATTATGCGCAAAGATTCGGCGTTTCGGAATCAGAGGCATTGCTGCACAATGCCAAATGTGATGCGGCGCGCCGCCGTTATGTATCGGCTCATTTCAACGCGGCAATCGAGAATCCTGCGGCCTACGATTTGGTGATCAACACCGCGCAGGTTCCGTTGGAAGAAGCGGTGGAAATGGTGGCCGCGCATGTGCACGCGCAGAGCAAGGTCGCGGCATGAGTTGAATGAGTTTTTCTGAATTCGGTGCGCCGAATTTCGGCCTGTGGCGAAATCTTCTTGCATGAGTCTCGCGAAGGACGTGGAGAGCGCGGAGATGAAATCAGCTCCGCCCCTTTCCGATGGGAAGGCAGAGGAACGGTGGGATTATTTCGTAGGTCAGCGTGCTGGCCTACCGATGCAAGTACTCGCTTTCCGACAAGCGTCGATTCTCTGGAAATCAGCGAAGAACCTATTAACCCGGAAAGATCACACTCACGCTTGAACACACGCCGCATTGTGGAACAAAAAATGCCTTTGTCATTGCGAGACGTGCAGCGCCGAAGCAATCCAGCTCGATGGATCGCGACGCCGACTGCGTCGGTCTCGCGAGGACAAGTCGGAGTGTGATTTAAGCGGGTTAAGGCAGCCGGTGCACTTTAACTTCCGGCCGTTAAGCTGCTGGGTCGACTGAATCTAAATGGAATCCTGCTTTATCCTCGTACGCCGTCGGGGCATGGCTGACGGCACTGAGGAAGGCGATGAGGGTGATGACTCCCATGACGAGAAGTCCGACGATCAGGAAAATGTTTAGAAGGTTCATAATTGAGCGGTGCGTAAGAGTAGCTGATCCATCGCTGGCTGGCTTATCGCGGATTGTAGTTTCACGCGCATATCCTGCGCTGAACAGGAGCTCATTCAGTCGCTCGCGCACTCTTCGTTGCTCACGAACGGAACACTCTGGAGCATTTCCAAAAATGTTGTAGCCGATTTGCCCCCTTGTCGCCAGTGCCGTGACCCCGGCCCGCGGCTAAACACACAATCACCGGGGGCCGCGACCCCGCTCTGTTCATGAGTGGAGCATCGGATCAGTCATGCGCAGGTGCCGCTCGAGGTGACGAAGACTGGTCGGCCCCACGCTCTTGCTTTTGGGCTTTGCCGTTTGGTCGACGTGATCGTAATGAAAACCGGTTTCATCTTCATGGCCGTGGGCCGCGTGCTTGATGGACCAGACCAGTGCGATCATACTGATGGCTCCGAGGAGCAAGAGTCCGACGAGCAGCAGTGTGATCAGGGTGTTCATGGTGGGTGCTGGTTAGATAATACTGCTTAATTAATCTGATGACGCCTCATCGCTTGTCGGTTTTAGTGCATATTCTCTTCTGAGTAAGACTGTGGTGGGAAGTGCGGGTTCCCCTTTGATTTTGGAACGCTACGGGTGTGACGGGTGGTCTTGTCCCATCGTGAGTTATGCAAGGACGCATCTGAGTTTTTTTAACTATCCCAATTCGTGGCTGGATAAGTGGCGCGCTGGTCTCGTCACGTTGCGAGGCAAGTGGCCGATGTCGCATTCGCTCGGTAATGCAACCGACAGAGTGGGGCATTTCTCTTATGCCAAAAACGGGGATACGCCCGTTGGTGAGGTGGGGCTTCACTCCAAGCTTGTTGCTGAGTCGACGCGTGGCACGCTGCGCTTATGACTCTTGCTGCCTCGGTTCTCACCGCGCTTGTCGCTTTGCTGCACGTTTATTTTTTGGTGTTGGAAATGTTTCTTTGGACGACGCCGTATGGCCGACGCGTCTTCCGGCTCGCCCCAGAAAAAGCCGAAGCCACCAAGTCGCTCGCGGCCAACCAAGGATTGTATAACGGATTTCTTGCCGCGGGGCTGGGTTGGGGGCTGCTGGCCGGAGCGGATGGTTACACCATCAAAGTGTTTTTTCTCAGCTGCGTGATCGTCGCCGGCGTGTTTGGCGCGGCGACGGTGGGACGGAAAATTCTTTATGTGCAGGCATTGCCGGCGGCGGTGGCGCTCGCGTTGGTGTGCGCGGCCAGCCATTGAGCAACGAGTGATTGCCCTGCCGGCCTGCTCAATGTAGGTAAACGACGCCGATGACAAATTCTCGCTGGGAAATTTTCCTTGATGGGTTGGTGAAACGGGCCCTGTTCTGGTCGCCCTTTCGCTCCTTTTTGCTCTATAAATACCGTTATGCTTTTACCCCGGCACAGCTGGCGCGGCTGACGGTCTTGGCGACCGAGGCGGCGGCGGCTCCGGGAGATTTTTGTGAAATCGGCTGCTATCGCGGCTATACAACCGTGTTTCTCAACAAACACCTCGACGTGATCGCTCCAGCGAAACGCTACTGGGCGATCGATACCTTTGGCGGTTTCGTGCCGGGCGATGTGGCGCACGAGTTAAAGGCACGCGGCAAAAATTCCGCCGAAGACCGCCGCGCTTTGGACAAGTTCACGATCAACTCGCAGTTCTGGTTCGATTGCACGATGCGGCTCAACGGCATCACCCGGGTCGTGACGCAGGCTGTCGCCGTGCAGGATTTCTCTTTTCCGGTTTCCGCCCGGTTCAGTTTTGTTTTGATCGACGTGGATCTTTATTTGCCGACCCAAGCAGCACTGGAGAAATTTTGGCCGCACCTCAGCCCCGGCGGTGTCATCGTGGTGGACGATTGTCACGAGGGGCATGTCTATGATGGCTCGCGGCAAGCGGTGAACGAATTTTGCGCGCAGCATCAGCTCCGCTTTGAGGTGACGGAGACGAAGCTCGCGGTGTTGCGCAAAGTTTGAGCCAAATTAAGCCGGTGCATGAATGCTGTGCCGCGCTTAAGCTGGAGGCGAAAGCGTGGTCCGCACGTGACCACGTTGTCGCTTGCTCCAACGCGGCTACATGGGCTGAAAAGCTCCCGTGTGGCGTCAGACAAGTTCGCTTCAATTGTAGGAGCCTGTTTACAGGCGATGCGGACCGCACGCCGACGGACAGAATACCGAATCGCCTGTAAACAGGCTCCTACAAGAAGAAACATAACCAGTATTTTATCCAGCGAAGCTGGCTTACACCACTCTATCCGGCCAAGTGACGGTGGAGGGCAAACAGGTCGTCGAACACACGGGTCGCGCCGGTCGCCTTTAATTCCTCGGCCGAGTGGGTGCCGGTGGTGACGCCGCTGAAACCTAAATTGGCGTTGAGGGCGGTCTGCACATCAAAGGGCGAATCGCCCACGAGGAGCGTGTCGGCTGCGTTCGACCCGAGGGCGGTGAGTACGTGTTGGGTGAAGGCGCGATCGGGTTTAAGCCAAACGGTATCGCCGACGCCGTAAACGCCCTTGAGGTAGGGCATGAGTGCGAGATGTTCACAGACTTCGCGCGCGGCATGACCGCGTTTGTTGGTGAGCACGGCACAGGTCGCTCCGGTTTGGCTCAAAGTTTTTAGGATTTCCAGGGCGCCAGGCAGCAAGACGACATCGTCGAGGTGAGTGGCTTTCCAGTGACTAAGAAAGTGGGGGAGAAGCGCGGCGACTTGGGCAGTGCCAGCGAGACGGGCGATGGCTTCATCCAGTCCGCCGCCGACAGCAGCGCGTACCTGCGCCATCGTGGGCTCAGGCAGGCCGAGCTGATTCATGGCGTAGGCATGGCAACGATGGATGGCCTGGAAGTGGTCAATCAGAGTGCCGTCGAGGTCAAAGAGTACGGTGGTGTAGCGCATGGATAAACGGTGATAATCGCGCGGCCGGTCGTAGTGGGGCGAGGAAAAACCTCCGCCACTTGGAACCAGGGATTGCGCGACGGGTGCGATCTGCCATGGGTGGAGAGAATGGAAACCCTTTCCTCGCTTCTGCCCATCATTCAGCTGGCCATAACCCCGGTCATTTTGATTTCAGGCATGGGGGCGCTGATGATCACGTTGACCAACCGGATGGCGCGCATCGTGGATCGCACGCGGGTGGTGGCGGAAGCGATGCCCGCAGCCTCGCCGGAGGATCGGCCGCATTGGGAGAGTCAGCTGGATATCATGTGGCGCCGGGCGCTGCTGATCCGGCGGGCGGTGACGTGCAATGGACTGAGTATGTTGGTCTCGTGTTTGTTGGTGGTCACCCTGTTTGCTTCGGCGATTTTTGGGTGGCAGTTACCGGCATTGGTGCTGGTGCTGTTTGGTGCGAGTATTTGTCTGCTGATTGTTTCGTTGGTGGAGTTTTTGCGGGATATCTTTGTATCGCTGCACGCGTTGCATTTGCAGGTGGAACGGGCCCGCAACCGGCCTGCGACGACTGCGCCTTGGCCCCCGCTGAAAAGTTAACTGCGTGGCGGCGAAAATTTCTCTGGTGCCCACGCGATAGAAAGACGAAGGTATCGCGGATGAACGAAACTACGCCCCTTGCCCGCGTTCAGCTTTTTGTGGAAGGTCACACCTTGGTGGCGCGGATTGGCGGCGAATGGCGGATCACGGAAAGTCGTCCGGTCCTGAGTGCGCTGGTTACCGATCAGAGATTCAGCCGGCTGCGGGTGGTGGCCGATGATTTGACTGGGTGGGACAGCTCGCTGGCCTTGTTTATGCGCGAGGCGGCGGGATGGGCGGATACGCTGGGGATGCAAGTGGAGTGGGTGGGGTTGCCGGCGGGGGCGACGAAGTTGACGGCACTGCTCTCGCAAAAATTCACCAAGCCAGTTGAACCCAAATCGGCTTTGCCGAATCCGTTCAAGGTGGTGGGATTGGTGACGTTTTCGCTCTGGGGTGAGACAAAAGATTTAGCCGGCTTAGTCGGCGAATGCGCGTACAGTGTCGGGCGATTTTTTCGGGGCACGGCGCAGTTTCGCTGGCGGGATTGTCTGCTGGAGATGCAGCAGTGCGGGGCGATGGCTTTGCCGATTGTCGGCTTGGTCAGCTTTTTGGTCGGCATCACGCTGGCTTACACGGGCTCGATTGTGGTGCGGCAGTATGGCGGCGATATTTGGGTGGCAGATATGGTGGGCCTCGCGGTCATACGGGAAATGGGCCCAATGATGGCGGCGATCGTACTGGCCGGTCGCACGGGCGCGGCTTTTGCTGCGACGTTGGGCAACATGAAAGCCAATGAAGAGATCGATGCGCTCTCCACCTTGGGAGTTTCGCCCATCGATTTTCTGGTGATGCCGCGGATGGTGGCGCTGTTTTTCATGATGCCTTTCCTTGCGTTGTACTCGGATTGCCTCGGGTTGCTCGGCGGCATGACGATTGCCGCGCTGCCACCGTTGAACATTCCGCCCAATCTTTATTGGTCGGAAACGCAGACGATCGTGGATCTTTCGGATATTAATACCGGCCTGATCAAGGCCGCCGTCTTCGGTTTGCTTATCGGCTTGGCGGGCTGTCTGCGCGGCCTGCAGGCGGATCGGAGCGCCGTGGGCGTGGGCGTGGCGGCGACTCGTGCGGTGGTGACGGCGATTCTGCTCATCATTGTTTTCGATTCCTTGTTCGCCGTGATCTTTAACAGCCTCGGATGGTAATTGAAGCGATGAACCCGATTCCCCCCCCTGCATCCCCCGACCGCCAGCTGGCCATTGAGGTCGAAGGACTGGAGTGCCGCTACGGTGAGCGCGTGGTGTTGGAAAAGGTGTCGTTCACCGTGAAGAGCGGGGAGATTTTATTTATCATTGGCGGGAGCGGCTGCGGCAAGAGCACGCTGTTGCGCCACATGATCGGTTTGCACGCGCCGGCGGCGGGTACGGTGCGGTTTGCCGGCCGTGATTTCACCCATGCCAGCGCCCAGGAATACAAGGCGTTGCTGCGATCATTCGGGGTCCTTTATCAGAGTGGGGCGCTCTGGAGTTCGATGAGTGTGCGGGAGAATGTCGCGCTGCCCTTGGAACTGCACACGGCTCTTACGCGCCGAGAGCGGGAAGAAATCGTCGCGCTGAAGCTGGCGCAGGTGGGCTTGGCCGGGTACGAGGATTATTTTCCGGCAGAGTTGAGCGGTGGGATGAAAAAACGGGCCGGTCTGGCCCGGGCGCTCGCGCTCGATCCGTCCATCGTGTTTTTCGATGAGCCGGGGGCGGGATTGGATCCGGTCACTTCGCTGCAACTCGATGAGCTCGTACTCCAGATTCGGGAGACACTGGGGACGACAATCGTCATCGTCTCCCACGAGCTGGCGAGTATCTTCAGCATCGCTGATCGGGTGGTCATGCTTGATCGTACAACGCGCGGAATCATCGCCGACGGCGATCCGCGGGTGTTGCGCGATTCGAGCGAAGATTCGCGGGTGAGAGATTTTTTGAATAGACGCGGAGAGACGGTTGCACAAGGTGGAGGTCGGAACGCGTGAAAACTAAAATCAGCCCTGCCACTGTCGGCATGTTTATCTTGGGAGCTTTGTCGCTCTTCGTCGTGCTGTTTTTGTCTTTCGGCGGCTCGAACATTTTTGCCAAACCCTCGCGCTTTTTGATTTATTTCGATGAATCCGTGAGCGGCCTGGATCCGGGTGCGCCGCTGAAAGTCAACGGCGTGCGCATTGGGCGAGTGGCAGCCGTGAATGTGCGTTACGATCCAGCGACCCGGAAGTCGCTCGTTCAGACCGTGTGCGAAATCAACCGCAACGTTCTGACCGATAGTGCGGGCGTCATGATCGATCTGACTGATGCGTCGGAGTTGCGCGGCCTGATTGAACGCGGCTTGCGCGCCAGGCTTAATTTCACCGGCATCACCGGGCTGCTTTTCGTTGAGCTGGATTTTGAAGATCCGGAAAAATATCCGGTCGATACGCGCTTTATTGGGGAGACATTGCCGGTGGTGCCGGCCATCCCGTCGCCGATTGCCCAGGTGCAGCAGAGCATCATCGAGATTGTCGCCAACATCAAGCAGGTGGACTTCGCCGCACTCTCGACGGAATTAAAAAAGTTGCTCGCCACCGCCAATCAAAAAGCCAGCGAACTCGATATGAAAGGACTGGCGGAACGGATGAGCCACGCCGCCATGGCGGTGACCGCATTCGTCGATTCTCCCGAGGCCAGACAGGTTTTTGCCAATCTCAATCTGACCCTCACCGACACACGCGCGGCCATTGCCAAAATTGATGGGCAGGTCGGGCCGGTGTCCGAAGACTTCAAGCACACGCTCGCCGAGGCGCAGACCGCGCTGAAGTCGCTTTCGGCCGCATCCGACACCACGCGCCGATTCGTGCAAGCGCAGGGCAATGTGGGCGATGAACTCACCCAATCTTTGCGGCAGATCGCCGATGCCGCGGCGGCGCTTGAACGCCTGGCGGACGCGGTGCAGCGCAACCCCAACTCATTAATCGTTGGCAAGAAAAAGTCGGAATAAGCCACGATCAACACCATCGATGAATACGAATAAATCCCAATCGCCGAAGGGGGTGCTCATGGTTCAGCTAACCGCTATCAGTTTATTACTCACCGCCTGCCCCTCGGTGTTGCCGCAACCGCAGCCTGATACGACGCGGCATTTCACACTCGCGGGACCGGCCGAGGCTGCTGCCGTGCTCAATGGCACGAAGGTGCAACCGGTCCAGATTGCCGGGCATCTGCGCAACCGTTCCATGGCGGTGCGGGTGGGAGAGAATGAAGTGATTTATCTCGACGACGTCGTGTGGGCCGAGTCGTTGGCGGATGGCATCACGCAGATGTTGCGCAACCGGCTCGCGCCGATTGCCAGTGATGCGGTGGTGAGTGTTCAGGTCCAGCGTTGCGAGCTTGATCGTGCGGCGGGCAACAGTGTGCAGCTGGTGGCGAGTTATTCGATTATTTTTGGGGGTGGTGTCAGCCCGCTGGAAACGCGCGGCCTGTTCACCGCGTCGTCGCGTACTTGGGACGGAAAAAATCCCGGGACTTTGATCGCGTTGTTGCGCGAGGCGGTGAACGAATTAGCCGATCGGCTAGTCACGAAGCTGCCTGAAAAAAAGTGAGTCGGCTTGGTAAAATACATTGCCGAGTAATAGGTGAGTGGCATGGTTCCGGCTAGATGGTTCACCCTAGCCATCGCACTCGCCCATGAAAACTGGATATTCTGTTCTCCGCTTCGCCCTCCACCATTCTCCTGATGGAAAGCTAACGCAGCAGGTAAAAAGCTGCGGTGACTTTGCTGACGTAGAGATGGCCTTTGATACCGCCAAGGCTGAAGCATTGCGCGAGTGGCAGCAAGCGGTGAGCGATTCCACGCTCAAGGGCGGCCTCGTGCGTGAAATCCGGATCAAGGACACCGAGTGGGGCTACGAACTCAAACGCGACCACCTTGTGGTGACGCGTTACTGGGTCCACGACGGCTCTCCCGCCGCACTGGTCTAATTTCAAAAAACTCAGCTAAAATTTTAGCTGAGCTTTTTAATTAATAGGGGCTCACTTCAACGCTGCGGCGATGCGGGTGAGGGCAGTCACGACGTTTTCGCGGGAGTTGAAGGCGCTGATGCGGACGTGGCCTTCCCCACATTGGCCGAAGCCGGCTCCGGGTGTGCAGACGACCTGCGCTTTGTTGAGGAGGAGATCGAAGAATTCCCAAGAATCGCGGCCGGTGTTCATCCAAATATAGGGGGCGTTGTCGCCGCCGATGCAGGTAAAGCCGAGCTGAGTCACCGCTTCGCGGATGAGTTTGGCATTGGCGAGATAATGATTGATGAGGTCGCTGGTCTGCTGCTTACCGGCGTCGGTGTAGATGGCCGCCGCAGCTTTCTGGATTGGGTAGGCGACGCCGTTGAACTTGGTCGTGTGGCGGCGATTCCAAAGCGCGTGGAGCGGATGGGCGTTGCCGGCGGCATCGTAGCCAACGAGCGATTTCGGGACGACGGTGTAAGCGCAGCGCGTACCCGTGAAGCCGGCGGTCTTGGAAAAGCTGCGGAACTCGATGGCGACATCACGCGCGCCTTCGATTTCATAGATGGAGTGGGGAATTTGCGGGTCGCGGATGTAGGCTTCGTACGCGGAATCGAAGAGGATGATCGCTTTGTTGGCCTTGGCATAGGCAACCCAAGCGGCGAGCTGCGCCTTGGTGGCGACGGCTCCGGTGGGATTGTTCGGGAAACACATATAAATGAGATCGGTGGCGACGGCCGGCACGGCGGGCACGTAACCATTGGCCGGCGTGCAATCGAGATAGGTGATGCCTTCGTAGCGGCCGTTGACGTTGGCACCGGTGCGACCGGCCATGACGTTAGTATCAACATAGACCGGATAAACAGGATCGGGAATGGCGAGACGGACATCGTTGGCGAAAATCTCTTGGATGTTACCGCAGTCGCATTTGGAACCGTCGGAAATAAAAATTTCATCGGCGTCGATTTTGCAGCCACGGGCGGCGTAGTCGTGCTGAGCGACGGCTTCGCGCAGGAACGCGTAGCCTTGCTCGGGGCCGTAGCCTTTGAAGGTGGCGCGCTTGGCCATCTCATCCGTGGCGGCGTGCATCGCCTCAATACAGACGGGTGGCAGCGGCTCGGTGACATCGCCAATGCCGAGCCGGATGACCGGCTTCTCGGGATGGGCGGCGACGTAAGAGCTGACGCGCTTGGCGATGTCGGCGAAGAGGTAGGAAGCTTTTAGTTTAGTGTAGTTTTCGTTTATGCGGATCATGTGAAGATTGGGTCTCGGATCTGGGGGTTTCGGTCTGTAGCGTCCAGTAGGTTGTGGTCTGGTGGCCTGTAGTCTGGTTTATGATTTCAAGGAGAGGCGTGCGGAGTGCTTGATAAAGTGAGTGGTGTATGGATATTCAAGCCCGTTCCCCGTATGCAGAAAATCGAGACCATTACAGCCATGCGCGTCGCAGCAGCAGAATTGCGTGCGAGTGGCCGGCGCGTCGCCCTCTTGCCCACTTTGGGTGCGCTGCACGCCGGGCATGCCAGCTTGATCCGACTCGCGCAGGCGCGGGGTGATGCCGTGGTGGTGTCCGCCTTCGTGAATCCCCTGCAATTCGGCCCGAGCGAGGATTACGCGAAGTATCCTCGTACGCCGAGCGCCGATGTTGCTTTTGCCGAGCGCGAAAAGGTGGACGTGCTTTTCACGCCGACGGCTGAAGAAATGTTTCCCAAGGGTTTTTCAACCCAGCTGATGGAGGATTATGTGAGCAAGCCGCTTTGCGGGGTGGTGCGAACCGCTTTGTTTCGCGGCACGCTGACCTGCTGGTTGAAGTTGATGAATATTATTCAGCCGGCGGTGCTCTTGATGGGGGAGAAAGACGTGCAGCAGGTGGCGGTGGTGCGCAAGGCCGCCCAGGATTTGGCACTGCCCGTGGAAATTCTCGTCGGGCCCATGGTGCGTGATGCCGATGGTTTCGCGGTGAGCGCGCGCAATACCTACCTCTCGCCGGCGCATCGCGAGGAAGCGTTGGCGGTTTACCGGTCGTTATGCCGGGCGAAGGAAATGGTCTACTCCGGCGTGAAGAGCGCCGACCGGATCGTGGCGGAAGTGACGCATATCTTAGCCGAGAAACGCCGTTTACGCGTGATCTATATTTTGTTGGTCAATCGGGAGACGATGGAAGCGGTTCGGGAGGTCGTCCCGGGCCAACATTTGCTCGCGATCTCGTACTGGGTGGATGAAGTCCGCCTCACGGATAACTTTTCCCTCTGAGCGGGCGTGGACAGGGTGTGAATAACTTGTCGGCAAGAGGATAGTCGCTTTAGGGTGCAAAAATAGTTGCAAGGCCAAGTCGAGCCTCAGTTGGCCTGGGTTTTTATCGAATCTGCGGGGTTCACCCAGTCCATTCTTGGGATAGCCTCCTCATTCCATAGGAAGCATTTCTTATGTGCCTATCTAAAACGTTGAACCATTGAGTGTAGTATTTGATTTATCGTTGCCGGGTAAAGTCTTTGCCTAGACTCCAAGGAGAGCTTCCCTGCGGGGCGCCCAAGGAAGATTTATCAAGTGGGAGAGGAATATAGCCCTGAAACTGGCGTATCCTCTGTGACGATCAGGTAAACCGGCTCTGTGAAGAAATCAGCAGGTTCATCTTAAAGCACGTCAGCAAAGAGTTGAATTTTCTGGGGTCTTTTGCGACGAGTTATGCCCGTGAGCACACCCTTTCCCGCCAAACCCCGCATTGCTATCCTCGGCGCCGGCGCCCTGGGCTGTTATTATGGCGTGCGCCTCGCGAAATCAGGCGAAAATGTGCATTTTCTCGCGCGCAGTGGCCGTGCCGCGATCATGGCGCGCGGCATCAGGGTAAAGACGCCCACGGAGCGCATCAGTTTGCGCAAGGTTCAGGTTTATGGTTCGTCGGCCGAAATCGGGCCGTGCGATCTGGTGATCGTGGCGTTGAAAGCCACGGCTAACGACCAGCTGGCGAAACTACTGCCGCCTTTGCTGCACGAAAATACCGTGGTGCTCACGTTGCAAAACGGACTTGGCGTCGAAGAACCAGTCGCTGAAGTCGCCGGACCAGAACGCGTCGCCGGCGCAATTTGCTTCATTGGTTGCACGCGCACCGCCCCGGGTGTGGTGGAGTGTGTGTTTCCCGGTTTGGTGATGATCGGCAAGTTCGGCAAATCAGCCGGCGAACGCACTCACGCTATCGCCGCATTATTTTCCAAAGCCGGCGTTAAATGCCAGGCGCACGATAATCTGGAAGAGATGCGCTGGAAGAAACTCGTCTGGAATGCACCGTTCAACGGGCTGGCGATCGCCGCAGGTTGTATCACGACCGACGTCATTCTGGCGGACGAAGGCTTGAAAATATTGGCGCGACGTTTGATGGAGGAGGTGGTGGAGGCGGCGGGTAAATTTGGTCATGTAATCCCGCGCTCTTTCATCGATCTGCAATTTGAGCGCACGGCCAAGATGGGTGCGTATCGGCCGTCGAGCTTGGAAGATTTTGAAGAAGGTCGTGGCATCGAGCTCGAGGAAATTTGGGGCGAGCCCGTGCGTCGCGCCAAATCCGTTGGGGTTCCGGTGCCCCGGCTCGAAATGCTTTATTGGCTGATCAAGCGAAAGCTTGCCGCGAGAAAGACAGTGAAGAAGCGGCACTGACGGGTAGGGATGAAGTTGAGAGTCCGGAGTTGAGAGCTGAGCGTACGAACGGGAAAGTCCACCTGGTGGAACAGTGCTGAGACAGTCTCAGGTGGAACCCGGCCTCCGGACGGGTTTTCTTCTGCCCGAAAGGTGGAGCGCATTGCCCCCAATGCGCTGGCGTGGTAGTCGCGTTGGAGCGAAGCGACTACGTGGTGCCTCTCGCGCGAGTGAAAGACCACGTTTTCGGGCTGCGCCTTCAAGCGCGGCTATAAGCAAACGCTTCCACGGGCAATTTTTATTGCCCTCTGATTCGGCATTGCTCCGCGCCGAAGGGTTCGCACGCTTTCGCCTGTTCCCCCTCTCCGTCTATGGCCCAAAATACCCCGCCTAAATTCGAGCCGTACATTCCGGCTGAAGCGAACATCCCTGAATTCACGCTGCGCGCCGTCTTGGTCGGCGCCGTGCTTGGCTTGGTCTTCGGCGCCTCGTCGCTTTATCTCGTGCTGAAGGTCGGCCTGACCGTCAGCGCGTCCATCCCGGTCGCGGTTATTTCGTTGGCGCTGTTTCGGAGCTGGTCAAAAGTGGGTGGGCGCGACGCCACAATCCTCGAGCACAATATCACGCAGACGGCGGGCTCAGCGGGTGAATCTATCGCATTCGGTTTGGGCGTGACCATGCCGGCGATTTTGATTTTAGGATTCGATTTGGAACTGACGCGTGTGCTGCTCGTCGCGGTGATGGGCGGTCTGCTTGGTATTTTGCTGATGATCCCGTTGCGCCGTGCATTGATTGTGAAGGAACATGGGGTGTTGAAATATCCGGAAGGCACCGCTTGTGCGGCTGTGCTCATTGCCGGTGTGGACGACGTGTCGCGCGCAGCCTCTTCACCTTCCGCCAAAGCCGACATGGCGGCCGCTGAAGCGTTGGGACTGGGCAAGTCGCCGGGAGCGAAAGTTATCTTCACCGGCTTTGGCCTAGGATTACTCTATAAGACACTGAATGTGGCCTTTAAGGCTTGGAAGGACACACCGGAAAAAATATTCGGAGTTCCATTCAAAGCCGGTTCGATTAGTTGCGAAATTTCGCCGGAATTGCTCGGCGTCGGTTACATCATCGGTCCGTATCTCGGTGGGTTGATGGCTGCCGGCGGCGTTCTGTCCTATCTCGTGCTGATTCCTTTGATAAAGTTTTTTGGCGACGGACTGGTGGAACCATTGGCACCCGGTCTGATTCCCATTTCGCAAATGGGACCAGGCCAGATTCGTGGAGCCTACGTGCTTTATATCGGTGCGGGTTGTGTCGCGGCTGGCGGCATCATCAGTCTTATTCAGGCGCTGCCGACGATTTGGCACGGCCTCAAAGGTGGTTTGCGCGACATCGGTTTATCGCGGGGAGAGGTCAGTGAACCGCTCCGCACCGACCGGGATCTTTCACTTAAGTTCGTTGGCATTGGCATTATCGTCCTGCTCGCGGGAATCATGCTCGCGCAAGATGCACTGCACATGAATTTTCTCGGCGCACTGCTGATTGTCGCTTTCGGTTTTCTTTTCGTGACGGTTTCGTCGCGCTTAACCGGTGAAGTCGGCTCTACCTCTAACCCCATTTCGGGCATGACGGTCGCCACCTTGCTTTTCACCTGCTTGATTTTCTTGCTCATCGGCTGGACGGGCGGGACGTACTATGTGACCGCACTGTCGATTGGTGGTATCGTCTGCATCGCCTCCTCCAACGGCGGTACCACTTCACAAGATCTGAAAACCGGCTTCCTCCTCGGAGCGACTCCCAAATTGCAACAATACGCCATTTTGATCGGCGCTTTCGGCTCAGCAGTGCTGCTCGGGCCGATCCTGATGAAGCTAAATGACTCGGCGGTGGTTTACGTTCCCATTGCGCAGATTGTCCCGGGAGGTTTGCACACCGATATCACCCAATTGGCTACGGTGAAGCAAGGTCTGGTCGGGCCGCAGGCCCGGGATGATGCCGCGCGGTATTATTCCTGGCATAAGACGGACACAGATGGTGGTCCGGCGGGCAAGTACCTCGTGAACGATCACGGCGATGCCGTTTGGCTGGTTGATCCGGGAATCAACGGAACTTACACCCAGCGCCCCGATGGATCGACCGTGCGCAAATTCGATGCACCGAAGGCCACCCTGATGTCCTATATCATCAAGGGGATTCTCGACCGCAAATTGCCCTGGGCGCTGGTCCTGTTCGGGGCGATGATCACGGTTGCGTTGCAGATGTCGTTCGTCCCGGCGCTCACCTTTGCTGTTGGCGTGTATCTGCCGATTGCCTCATCGCTCCCGATCTGGATTGGTGGCATGATCCGTTGGGTGGTGGATTATAAACTCCGAAAGAAACCCGCGCATGCCAAGATGACTCAGGACGAATTCAATGCCGAGAGTGACAAGAGTCCCGGTGTGCTGCTGGCTTCCGGGTATATTGCGGGCGGAGCCATCGCCGGCATCATTATCGCAATCACGCAAGGCGTAACCGTTGATTTTGACCTGGCGGTGACTGATTGGATGACCGCGAACAATCAATTCTTCGAGGGCGCCCATTCCGACCTGCTGTCGCTCATCCCTTACGCGCTGCTCTGCGGATTTCTCTACTTCGTTGCCCGAGAAAAGATGCTCACTCCGAAGAAAGGGTAGGGAGGTTGGGTAGGG
>JANYCF010000038.1 GCA_025360455.1 Opitutaceae bacterium
CTGCCCGCTTGCGCGTCATGCCGGAGAACGTCCCTCACGCCGCTCAAGGCCCCACTCCTTTAGGATAAACCCGCGCATCCTTTCCGATGCGCGAGGCGGAGCTATTTTTATATCGACAATATTCGGCTCATAGCAGGGCCGTCGCTTGCCGACGTGCCGCTCTGAACCGCGCGGCCCGCAGCGAAAATCATCACGGCGCGCCCAGCCGCCGAGTCTTCGCACTCGTCGCGGTCACGCCCTACCCTCCGCGAGCCGTCGCACGATTTCGCCAGCAGCCACGAAACCAAACGCCCCCGTCACAAATACCCCGGACCCAAATCCGCTGGCACAGTCCAGCTTCAGATTGGAGCCAGGTTCCTGCTCCACTGAACAGGTGCCATCGGCCCATGGATAGAGCGGTTTCTCATTCGAGAACACACAAGGCACGCCATAGATATTGCCTTCCCCTTGGGCGAATCCGTGGTCACGCCGCAGTTTCTTGCGCACCTGCCGCAGCAATTCATCGCCCTGTGATTCCCCCAAATCGCCCCAACGAATACGCGTGGCATCGCGCCGCCCACCCGCCCCGCCCACCGTCAGCACCGGCTGGCCGCGCTTCACGCACTCGGCAATCAACAGCGCCTTGTTGGACATGCCATCAATCGCATCGACCACCCAATCGAAACGCGCTGCCAGCAATTGTTCAGCGCTTTTCGCCGTAAAAAATTCGCTCTGCGTCGTCACGCGACAGCCCGGATTAATCGCGCGCACGCGCTCCGCCAACGCCGTCACTTTGGGTCGACCGATGTTACCATCCAGCGCGGGCAGCTGGCGGTTCACATTGGTGATGCACACATCATCGAGATCAATCAACGTCAGCGCACCCACGCCGGAGCGTGCCAGTGCCTCCACCACCCACGAGCCGACACCACCCACCCCTACGATGCCAACATGCGCAGCGTGTAAACGCGGCAAGGCCGCCGTGCCATAAAGCCGGCCGAGTCCGCCAAAACGCTGGAGATAATCTTCGTTCATTTCTACAGAGGCGGTCATGACCGGCGACCACCCGGGACGTCAATCCCCGCTCGCACACTTCCTTTAAGTTAAGCAAATCCCCCGCTGCCCCGGCCAGCTCATTAGATGAATCCTGTAGCCGCGCTTGAGCTGGAGGCGAAAGGGCGGTCCGCTGGGGTGACCACGTTGTCGCGATGCTCCAACGCGACTACACTCTTACTGAAAGTACTCCGGCCAAGTGTGGGCGGGATGCCCCCACCCGCGAGACTTTGCTCAGCGCGCCCGTCGCCCAGCAATTCACTTCCAGTCGAAATTGCGGATTGCTCCGCATTTTTTGTTTTTGGCCGTTTATAAGCCGCCAACGTAATCACGACGCAGATTCGTGATAAAGTCATCCGCCTTGATCATCGTGATTGGTAATTCCGCGCGCAGGAGGTAAGAGGCAGTTGTTAGGCCAGTCCACGCTTCACCCCCAACCAGATGTCATCATGAAAAAATATCTTCAGGGCAAGCGCGGCGCCGATCTGCTCCACGATCCGCTCCTCAATAAAGGCACCGCTTTCACGGCGACGGAACGCGATGCACTGGGCCTGCGGGGCCTCGTCCCGCCCCACATCCACACCCAAGCGGAACAAGTGCATCGCGTCCTGCAAAGTTTCCGGCGCAAGCCGAATGAACTGGAGAAATATATCTACCTCATCGCGCTGCAGGAGAGAAACGAGTCCCTGTTTTACCGCGTCGTGATGGATCATCTCAGCGAGATGATGCCGATCATCTACACGCCCACGGTCGGCCAGGCTTGCCAGCGCTGGGGTCACATCTTCCGACGTTCGCGCGGCCTCTATATCACCGCCAGTGATCGGGGGCGGATCGCGCAGTTGTTGCGCAACTGGCCACATACCGATGTGCGCATGATTGTCGTGACGGACGGTGAACGCATTCTCGGTCTCGGTGATCTCGGGGCGAACGGCATGGGCATCCCCGTCGGCAAACTCTCGCTCTACACCGCCTGCGCCGGTGTGCATCCGGCTCAATGCCTGCCCATCATGCTCGATGTCGGCACCAATACCGACAGCCTGCTCGCCGATCCGCTCTACATCGGCACCCCGCTCAAACGTTTGCGCGGCCCGCTCTATGACGAGCTGCTCGAAGAATTCGTCAACGCCGTGCAGGTGCAATTTCCCCAAGCCTGCCTCCAGTTCGAAGACTTCGGCAATGCCAACGCGTTCGCGTTGCTGCAACGGTATCGCGACAAAATCTGCACCTTTAACGACGACATCCAAGGCACCGCCGGCGTCACGCTTTCGGGTCTTTGTTCCGCCACCCGTCTCACCGGCGTGAAACTCACGCACATGCGCATTCTTTTCTACGGAGCCGGTGAAGCCGGTATCGGCATTGGCGATCTGATTGTGGAAGCGCTCAAAGCCGAAGGCATACCCGAAGCTGTCGCCCGTCGCCAGTGTTGGTATGTCGATTCCAAGGGGCTGGTGGTCCGCAGTCGCACCGACTTGGTGAATCACAAACTCCGTTTCGCGCATGACCACGCGCCCGTCTCCGATTTGCTCGCGGTGGTGGATGATCTCAAACCCCACGCACTGGTGGGCGTTTCGGGCACGCCGGGCGCCTTCACCGAATCCATCGTCCAGGCCATGGCCCGACACAATCCCCGGCCAATTATTTTCGCGCTGTCCAATCCGACGTCGAAATCCGAGTGCACCGCCGAACAAGCCTACACCTGGAGCGAAGGCCGTGCGATTTTCGCGAGTGGCAGTCCCTTTGCCCCGGTCACGCTCAACGGTCGCACTCATGTATCAGGCCAAGGCAATAACTCGTACATCTTCCCCGGTGTCGGGCTCGGCGTAATCGCGAGCCAATCGTCACGCGTGACCGATGAGATGTTTTTCGCAGCGGCAAAAACGCTCGCCTCTTTGGTCACGCCCGGTGACTTGGCGATTGGTCGCGTTTATCCCGATCTCGTGCGCATTCGCGAAGTTTCCGCCGCCATCGCTCTCGCCGTCGCCGAGGTCGCCTTCAATCGCGGTTTTGCCCGCCAGATCCGTCCCGCCAACATGGCCGAGCTCATCCGCGCCCAAATGTTTCAACCCGATTACGAGGATTACGTGTGAGTTAATATCGCGGTCACCGCCGCAATCCCCGTCTGTTCGCGTTGCGCCCAATTTCCCCGAATCCAAACATAGGGCAATCGCCGCCGCTCGAGTGCGCCGTGCCAGACTTTCATGCACTTCTGACGATCTTCCTCGTCAGGAAAACACCGCTGCGGATCGGCCGCCCACGGCACATCGATATCCAGCAAGAGATAAAGTGCATAGTTTTTCGCCCGCGCTTCGACGCCGCGCCGGATGTCATCCGGGCAAGTACCGTAGAGCAGATCACTCCAGAGCATCGTCGTCAGCGCTTCCGTGTCGCAGATGATGAGGCGGCTCGCCTGTTGCAGTGCCGCATCTTCCCGTCGCCACTGCTCACGGGCGATCACCGGAATATCCTCCAGCGTGATCACGCCTTCCTGGTCCCAAAATTCCCGCGCATATTCCAACACCAGCGGCACGGAGAAATGTACCGCGAGTTTCGCGGCGAGCGTTGTTTTGCCCGTCGACTCCGGCCCGAAGACGGCGATGCGCAACGGTGGGTTCATGTGACAAGTGTTTTCTTCATCGCCCCACGCCACTCCCACCAACCGGCGAAGGCCATGAGCAAATAAACCGCATAAAGAAAAGCGGTGAAATACAAACCACCCAGCCAGTACGAAGCGATCGCGACCAGATTCACCACCACCCAGAAGAGCCAGTTTTCAATCTGCTTGCGCGCCTGCAACACTTGCCCCGCCACACTGAAAGCCGCAATAAAGGCGTCGCGAAAGGGCATGATCGCATCCGTATATTTTCTCAGCAGCAAAGCCCAGAGCACTGTCCCCACTCCGGCCAGACCAATCGTGAGCAGCAATCCTCGCAGACCCAGCCGCGTCACCGGCAGTTCCGGGGCCGCCCCTTTGTCCCGCACCCAGTGCCACCAGCCATAAGCCAGCGCGACGAAGAAGAAAACCTGCAAAGTGGCATCCGCGTAATAACGCGTCTGAAAAAACAGCACGCCTTGCACCGTCACGGCCACGAGCCCGACCGGGAAAGCCCACAGGCTGCGCCTAATCATCAGCCACACGCCCACGACGCCGAGCACGAGATTCACCTGATCCAGCGGCGAGGCGGTCGTCAGACCCGTAGCAATATCCTGCCACACCGCACTCATTTCCCCGGCTGCCCACTCTCGGCCAGATAAGCCTCCATCGTCTCGCGCGTCAGACTGTGTTTGGCCGCGCAACGCGGACATTGCACATGGATCGTCTCACTCTCGCCGAACAGATCCTGTAAATTCGACCGCGCCATGGGCGCCAGCGCGCCGAGAATTTTCTGCTGCGTGCAACCGCAGAACCAATGATAACCCCGGGTCTCGATTCGCGCGAGTGTCTCTTGGGCCGCCAAATCACTCACGCCGGCGCTGGTGATTTGTTTTAGCCAAGGTTCATCATAGTCGGGATGCGAGATCAGCAAAGCATATTTATCCCCGCCCAAATCAAAAATACGTACCGGGCGCTGTTCACTCTCCGCATAAAAGGTCTCCACGGCGTGGAAAATATCCGCGCCCTCGAAATTGACGACACTGCGCCGTTTTTCGACGCCGCGTTTCGGAACGAGTTCGCTATAGAAAACATTCTTTTCTGCTTCCCGAATATTTTCGGTAAAGAGCCGGCCCACCACCTGGCAATCCTCGTTATCGCCCGCGAAAAACAAATTCAACCGCGGCTGCTGCAAACTGATGGTCCACGCCAGATGCTCATGGCGCGGCCGCGACGCGCAGTGCAGGGTAAAGGCGACCAGACCCCGCCGCAGCAACGCTTCGTCATCGGGCAAAGGCTTCAATCCCTGGTCCGCGAGGTGCAGATAGTAATCGACAAACATCGGACTGAGATCCGCCTGGACGAGCATGGCATTGCGATGACGCACAAAATCCACTGTAACAGTGGTGCTGCTCAAGTGCGGGGCGAAAGAAGAAGTGGACTCAGCCATGTCATGTGAGTGTAGCCCGTTTCCGTTAAAGTCGAGCTCCTGTTCCCGGGGCGACGCCGGGAAACAGAAACCGCGAAGCAGCTGCCGTTGCTCTAAACGGTCACGACTGCAATGGGTGGAACCTGGCCTCCGACTTCGCTATGGCTACGACGGACAGGCCGGACGGATTTTCTCCTGCGTACACTGCGCCAATTGCTCCACGCATGGGAAGGTGGAGCGCATTGTCCCCAATGCGCTGGTTTGAGGGCTGGCAACATCAAGCGCGTTGGAGGCAACGCGCTCCACCTTGATGATTCACCGTTCGCGCGATTAAAGTCTAGCCGCGTTGCCTTTCGGCTTTGCTCAAGGCTCTGAGAGCCTATCTGAATATTGGCTTCAATGAGGTAGGGCGAACCGTCCCGGTGAGCCGCGGCTCGTCAGGGACGACTCGCCCTACCCAAAATACGTAGCATCGTACCATCGTTATTCGGATAGGCTCTTAGCTTGTCGGACGAGAGAACGTAGCGACAACGTGGTCACGCGGCAATCCACGGTATTAATGAAACCGTTCGTTCTCATGATTGCCCAACCCCATTGTTACGGCTAAACTCAGCGGCGAAGGCTCTTTATCACGCCGTCACAAACGTGTTGTATTATAGGCCGGCCACAGGGACTGTGCCCCATGGAAACCAAACCCACGACCTGGCAAAAGCGCTTCGACCTGACGACTTGCCCTGCCGCAAAAATCACCACCAAAATCCCGGCGACCGCGCAAGGCGTCGCGGTGATCTACACCCAGACCGACGCGGGTGAAAAAATCCTGCTCGTGCTCGAATCCCGCACCAGCGGCCTCCGCAGCCAATGCGAGCGACGCCTGCAATCCGGCAAACTCCCACCGGCCGAGGAACTCACCGTCTCCTTCAAGACCGAAAAACCAGCCGATACTTCGCCGGAAGCCATCAACGCCGCGTGTCGCGAGCAAGTGATCTTCGCCGGCGAGCTCCGTCGCGAGCTGCGTCCTGCGATGCGATAAACAAAAGCCGCAAGGCGGTCACAGTTGCTCTGACTCACTGCGACGCAGCGCACATTCAGCGCAATATTTCACCCTTGCTCGCATCACCGGGCACATCGAGCAACTGGATCTGATTAACAGTCTTGAAGTGCAGGTGATCGGTAAATTCCCAGACAACTTTTTTGTCGGGCGTCAGCTCAAAGAAATGCGGCTGTTCGCCAAGATGGCCATGTCCGAGATAATTGCAGAAAATCGTATTCCCATTCGGCAGGCGCTGTAGGCCGGCCATGAGGCGCAAGGGATTCCCCGGAATATCATTTTCATTCACCGCCCACACCACCTTCTCCTGTTCGTCGAGCTCGATGAGCTTGTGGCCATCGCCACACGAAATCAACAGGTGACGATTGGCGAGCTGCACCACTTCGTGAACATCGCCCGGCACGGCAATCGCGCGGAGCACATGGCCCTCGCCATCCAGTTCCTCGACCCGATGCTCCCCTTTGCGACAGACCAGATAATGTCCGTCGCGCGTCTTGCGCACCCCGCGATACTGATCGTGCAAACTGACCGTCGCCGGCGGTGGCGTGAGCTTGATTTCCTTGGCAATTTTCCCATCACGCCCGACTTCAAGGATCCGGCTCGGACCGCACTCGACCACCAGCACGCGGCCATCCGACAGCGGCTGGCAAGCGTGCACTTCGGTTTTTTCCGGAGCTTTGTATTCCCAGACGATCTGCTGGGCGGACGTCATTTCAATCGCGCCACCGGAATGGCAGAAAAGATAATTCCCATTGGCCAAGGCCCAGCAATCCTGGGGATGGGCGCAGGCATATTCCCATTCAATGGAGCCATCCGCCGCCACCACCGCCACCTTCCCTCCGTTGGAATCGGTGCAGAGAAACCGATGCGCCGCTACCGCGTTTATGGTGAGCAACAAAAACAAAACCATCCAGTGCAGGAATTTCATAATAAATCGGGGGTAAGGGTTCACGCCGTCGGAATACACGCATGGTGCGCAAAATCCACCCGAGGTCAAATCACACCGTCCACCAGCCTTCTCGAACAAGAGCTCATCCGCTCCAGTACGGACATATCCTTGAATATTTCCTGCAAAAAATCTCCGTTTGCCACCCGACCCGTTATGGTTACGTCCTATTGTTCAACCCAACATTTACCCATGAAACATTTCCTCACCCTGTTCGCCCTGCTCGCCCTCACCGTCGCCACCCGCGCGGAAGTTGAAACCTACACGATTGATACCGTTCACTCCTCCGCCGGCTTTAGCCTGCGCCATGTCTTCTCCAAATTTTCCAGCAGTTTCACCAAAGTCTCCGGCACCATCACGGTGGATCGCGAAAATCTCGAAAAAAGCAGCGTCGTTGCCCACATCGACGTAGTCGCTCTGAACACCGACAACGAAAAGCGCGACACCCACATCAAGGGCCCGGACTTTTTCGACGTCGCGAAATTTCCTACCATGACCTTCAAGAGCACCGCCTGGAAGAAAACCGGAGCCGACACCTACGATGTAACCGGCGACCTCACGATTAAGGATGTCACCAAGTCCGTGGTGCTCAAGACCACCGCCCTCGGCTTTGGTCCAGGCTTCGGCCCCGGCCAATTTCTCTCCGGTTGGGAAGCCACCACCACGATCAAGAAATCCGATTTTAATATGGCCGGCCCCGCCATGCTGGCCAAAGCTCTCGGCGACGAAGTTACCGTGACCATCAATGTCGAAGCCGGCTACAAGAAGTAAGCCCCTGCCCTGATATTTAAAAGAAAGGACGGCCCCGAAAGGCCGTCCTTTCTTTTTGCCCGCCGCCTGCTACGTTGCCCCCGTGACCGACGACGAAATCCAACACCTGATCGAAGACGCCACCTTCGACTACACGATGGGCGACAACGAAGCGGCCCTCGCCAAGCTCGCCCGCGCCACCACTGCCGCGCCCGCTTCCTTCGAAGCCTGGCATGCGCTCGCCGAGATTCATTTCAGCCTCCGCCACTTCGACGAGGCCCTGCTCGCCGCGAACCAAGCCCACGCCGTCCGCCCCGAAGATCTCTTCATCAACACAACCCTTTCCCGCATCTGGATGGAAAAAGGCGACAAACCCATGGCCGAAAAATACGGTGCCCAAGCCAAAATTCTCAGCTGGAAAGATCAGCTGAAAAACCCCGAAGCCGCGAAAGAAGGGTTGTAAGGCCAATCACGCCAAGGCGGGAACCCCGGCCTGATCGGCATTTTTACGTCTGCCACCCTGCCCGACACCCTAATTGACAGCCGCCCGCGCGACCGCCTAACCTCGCCGCCTATGGATAGACCCGCCTACCTGCTCGAATTCGAGAAACCACTCCGCGAACTCGAACGCCAACTCGAATCCCTTCACCAGCAATCGCTGGAGAACAACATCGATATGTCGGCCGAGCTCGCCACGATTGAAACGAAAATCGACCAGACCAAACGCGAGATCTACGTCAACCTCACCCCATGGCAGCGTGTCCAGGTCGCCCGCCACCCCAAGCGCCCGTACGCACTCGACTACGTAGCCGCCCTGTGCACCGGCTTTCAGGAACTGCACGGCGACCGTCAGTTCAAAGACGACCAAGCCCTCATCGGCGGCACGGCTTTCTTCGGCGACATCTCCGTGATGATCATCGCCCAGCAGAAAGGCCGCGACACCAAGGAAAACATCATCCGCAATTTCGGCATGCCCCAGCCCGAAGGCTACCGCAAAGCCCTTCGCCTGATGAAACTCGCCGAAAAATTTAACCTGCCCGTACTCTGCTTCATCGACACTCCCGGAGCCTACCCCGGCGTCGAGTCCGAGGCCCGCCACGTCTCCGAAGCCATCGCGGTTAACCTCCGCGAAATGGCGATGCTTAAAGTCCCCACCATCGCAGTCATTGTGGGCGAAGGCGGTTCCGGTGGTGCACTCGGCATCGGTGTCACGGATCGCGTGCTCATTTTCGAGAACTCCTACTATTCCGTTATTTCGCCCGAAGGCTGCGCCGCCATTCTCTGGAAAGATCGCGCCAGCGCCCCCCAGGCCGCCGAAGCCCTCAAGCTCAACGCCGCCAATCTCAAAGAATTCGGCGTGGTGGACGAAGTCATCCCCGAGCCGCTCGGCGGCGCGCACCACGACCCGGTCGTCACCGCGGCGGCATTAAAGGACGCATTCAATCGCCATC
This sequence comes from Opitutaceae bacterium, assembly GCA_025360455.1. Taxonomy (GTDB): domain Bacteria; phylum Verrucomicrobiota; class Verrucomicrobiia; order Opitutales; family Opitutaceae; genus Didemnitutus. The sequence goes on from JANYCF010000038.1 coordinate 9,250, forward strand.
TCAGCGAGCTGATGGAGAAATCCACGAAGAAGCTCCTCGATGATCGTTACGACCGCTACCGCGAACTCGGCGAATACCGCGAAGTCGCGGTGAAGTAAGTGGCGCCTCGAGTTCGTGAGTTGATGCTTTGTGGAAGCGAGCTCGCTCCCACGTATATCAAACTAGCCAGAGTCATCAGGCTGAAAGGTGCGCCAATCTGAATTGGTGGGTGCGGGATACCTCAATTCGGCACATTAGTTTATTGGACTAATCGCAGGTAGAATAACCCAACCTGCAAAATGAATCGCGAGGATGATTAAGATCATGATGAGCTTCCTAATCTCAAAAAATCTGCCAGCAATCCATACTCACGAATGGATGAAAAGCGGTAGTGCTAGTCACTCTGGCCACGGATAAATTGGAGGGTGATTTCCGCGACACGCCGGCCATAGATTTCTGCGGTCTCTTGGTCGCCTTGGCTGGGTGTGATGGGTGGATTGACTTGGAAACTGGTGGCCATCGGCCCGATGGATGATCCCACTCGATTGTGCGCATCCGGTCCGGGACCGGCAATTTGCTTCATCTCTTCGGGCTTATTGCTCGACGGCAACAGCCCCAGACCGACGAAAATCATGCCGTGCTGCATGGCGTTGATCATAAGCCCAACCAGCGTGTTGAGTTTGTCGCCGGAAAATGAAGACGAATTAGTGAAGGCCCCCGCGATTTTGTTTTTCCAGGACAAGGTAAACCATTTCGCCGACGTGGCCTCGATGAACGCTTTCATTCCCGCCGACATGCTGCCCATATACGTTGGACAGCCAAAGATGATGGCATCCGCGGCATCCAAATCGTCCATGTGCACGGCCGCTTCTTCAGCCGTATAGAGTTTGGCTTTGATGGTCGGCACGCTCTCGGCACCACGCAAGACGGCTTCGGCCTGAAGTTTCGTGTGGCCGTAAGTGGAGTGATATATGATCGCGATTTTGCTCATGGGATGGGGGAAATTATAGGGACGCTGCCGCCGCTTTTTTGTTCGTTACTCAGTGGGGAAACCGGCGGTTTCAGGCTTTCCTGCGTGAGCGCGGGCGATGTGGTTTATCTCGGTTTGTTGAAGATCGGACTTGGAGAGTTTCACGAAAACCTTCGATTCCTCATAGCTGATCCGATCAATCTTCTCTGGCGAAATCAGGATTTCCTTGCCGGAATACCAATGGCCGGTCTCGACGACGAGTTCGCGGATCGCCCAGCTTCGGTCGTCCACCATAAATCCACTTACCACGCCAATCGTACCGTCGACCGCTTGGATCTGATAGCCATCCACCGCCTGGGTGCTCTGCAGATGTTTATCGGCGCGATGGAAGAGTTTCTTCTGCAGATCAATTTCATATTGGGGTGGAGGAATGACCACCGGATAACCGCCCAGACCCCACATCGCCCCGCCATCCCAGTAAGTAGGCCAGCCATAGTAATTGTAGTACTCGAGCTCGTATTGCCGGGAAACCGGTTGGTGTGACTCGATGGACGGACTGTTCGCAATCTGCTTTTTTTGCAGCTTAACGTGCAGGGTTTTTTCGTACTGATCCAGCAGGCCGAAGGAATGGGGCGAGAGCAGCACCAAACGGCCAGGCAACCATACCCCTGTATCAACCACCAGATACCGAATCACCCAGGTTTTGTCGTCGAAATAGAAATCTTTCACGTGGCCAATGTCGCCGTCCGCCGCTGCGAGTTTGTGGCCATAAAGTTTTTTGATATTGTGGAGCATAAATTTTCGTGGGTTTTCTGTCGGACCCTGTGTTGGGGTAGCGATCCGCTTGCTGGTACGTATGAAGAGTACATCGGCTCGTGCCACCGAGCTATGGGGTGAAACCCGGCACAATCATTTCGACTTCAAATAGAGTCCTTCGGTCTCCCCCACACAGTGGGCAAATGCGCTCCGCCTTCAACGGCATGGAGCAGCCTATGGTGCTTTAGTTATTGTCGTCATGCCGATCACCCTTCCGGTCATCTTTTCGGTCCGCTTTGCGATCTTCCCTGTGCTCATGTCTGTCATCAGACGATTTCCAATTTCGCGGATAGCGCCGAAGCATATCGTGGTGATGTTGCTCCGGTGAATCGTGAAATTCGGCACGAACGGACGGAGAAGCGAACAAGACATCGACCGACACCCGAGGGGGCGCGGGACGCGTCACCCAATAGCGGCCGTCCCGATAAACATACTGACGCCGGTTGCTGCTATAGTAGACTTCGTACCCCGGGTAGTACACGTAGTCATCCTCCATAATCACGGCGTCCTGCACTGAGACCGACGGAGCGTACACGCGCACGCGGCTGCGCCGCGGCTCCGCCACGCAACCGAGCAATAGAGGCAAGAGCGCCGCACCTAAAACGAGACCAACTTGGTTGGCCGAAAGAAATGTTTTTGTAATCATGCCGAGAACATACTCCGGATGATAAATTCCAACTATGGGGTGTAAGCCTGCCGGTGCTGAGCAAAGTCGATGTGCCGAGGTTTTTAGTCGGTTATGCACTCGCCGCGCAACGTTGCGAGACAAGTGGCCGCTATCGCACTCGCTCGGTAACGGCCATCACGCCCCACCCAATCCCACAGGCACGGAGGCCTGCGGCTACGCCAAGCAAGACCCGCAGAATCAAAGTGTGACCCCAGTAGGACAACACCTCATAGCACGCACCGTTGATCCGGTGTAGTTTTGCTCACCTTCCTCCCCATGATATTTAACCCAATCATCTACATCGCACTCACGATTATTTCGTTGTTGCTCGGTACGGTGGCTCTAAACGAAACCGATAGCTGGCTGGTCATGATTCCGGCACTTGTCTTTGTGGTGCTTCTCTTCGCTTCACTGCTGCAACCCGTCAAAAGGATCCCCGCCATCCATAATCAAGCAGAGTTCAAAACCCCGAACCAGTTGAAAAAACTCACCGCCGACCGTCTCCGGGCCTTTCGCGCAATTAATCGTTCGCCGATGCCTGTGTTCCGAATTATCGGCGCAGGGAAGCAATTCGGCCAATAGTTTCAGCCGGATCAATTCAGAGCGGAGA
>JANYCF010000070.1 GCA_025360455.1 Opitutaceae bacterium
GCGTCTTCGCTCTTCCCCTTCATCGGGTCTGTGTCTATCCGTCTTCCACCCGTGGTATCCACCCCTCACAGCTCCGAAACGCTCACCGGCGTTCTTGAACGCATCATCTTCTTCAACGAGGAGAACCACTACACGATCGCCGAACTGAAACCGGAATCGGTCAAGGCAGCCACGGCCAAAGAACCGGCCGACAAATCCGCCAACAAGCCACCCGCGACTGTCACCATCACCGGCCCGCTCCCCGGCGTACAATGCGGCGAGACGCTCCAGCTCACCGGTGAATGGACGCGCCACGCCCAGCACGGCGCGCAGTTCAAAATTGCCTCGTACAAAAGCCAGCTGCCCAGCTCAGTCTACGGCATCCGCAAGTATCTCGGCAGCGGCCTTGTCCCCGGCATCGGCAAAGTCTACGCCAACAAAATCGTCGATGCGTTTGGCACCGACACCTTCCGCGTTCTCAGCGAAGAATCTGGCAAGCTCCGCAAAGTTGAAGGCATCGGCAAAGTACGCGCCGCGTCCATTAAATCCGCGTGGGAGGAACAGAAGACGCTGCGCGAGGTGCACATTTTCCTCCAAATCTACGGCGTCACGACTTCACAGTGCGTACGCATTGTGAAGAAGCTCGGCTCGGAAGCGCAGCAGATCGTGCAGAATGAACCTTACCGCATCGCGCGCGAGATCGACGGCATCGGTTTCAAAACCGCCGACCGCATTGCGATCAACCTCGGCTTCGCCAACGACGCCCCACCCCGCCTCGACGCCGGCATCATCTACGCGCTCCAAACCCTCGAAGAAGAAGGCCACACCGCTTATCCGCGCGGCGAACTCGTCACACACACGGCCAATTTGCTCGAAACCTCAGCGGATCGGATCGAAGCCCGCATCGACGCACTGATTAAAGCCAAGGATCTGGTGCAGCATCCCGTAGGGCCGTCCCTCGTGGACGCGCCGCTCCCGGCACGGCGACAAGCGCCGGCCCTACAAAACCCTTCCGCCACCCTGCCTCTCCCTTCTGGCTCTCAACTCTCAACTCTCAACTCTCAGCTGGCACAGAGCGCCTTCATCCAGCTACCCCACAACGACCGCGCCGAACGCAAGATCGCCGCCGTCGTCCGCCGCCTCGCTTCCGTGCCCACCGGCCTTCCCGCCATCAAGATCGACGCCGCCATCAAATGGGCACAAGACAAAGCCGGCTTCGAATTTCACTCGCTCCAATCCGCTGCGCTGGCCCAAGCGCTCACTCACAAATTCACGATTCTCACCGGCGGACCCGGCGTAGGCAAAACCACGATCCTCCGCGCCCTCGTCGAAATCCTGAAAGCCAAGAAAGTCCGCGTCACTCTCGCCGCCCCCACGGGACGAGCCGCGCAACGCCTTTCCGAAACTACCGGCGGATTCGCCACCACCATTCACCGATTGCTCGCCTACGATCCTGTGCGCGGTGGTTTTCTGCACAATGAGTCCAAACCACTCGCCACGGATTTTCTAATCGTAGACGAATCCTCCATGCTCGACGTGCGTCTCGCCGCGGCGCTCCTCCAAGCCGTGCCGGTGCGCGCCCATCTGTTACTCGTGGGCGACGTCGATCAATTGCCCAGCGTCGGCGCCGGCAATGTGCTCAAGGACCTGATCGCCGTAGGGCCCGACCTTGCGTCACGCCGTTTGCCCGCTGTAGGGCCGTCCCTTGTGGACGCGCCGTCTTCAAACACGGCACGGCGGCAAGCGCCGGCCCTACAAAAAACCGAAAACCCATCTCCCGTCTCCCAAACTACAGACCCGAACGGGTCACTGATTCCAGTGACCCGTTTATCCTTCGTCTATCGCCAACAAAAGGAAAGCCTCATCGTCGCCACCGCCCACGCCATCAACGGCGGCGAGAATCAGCCGCCACCCATCGTCAGCGAAGTCGCCAAGGCCCAGGCGTGGAGCGATCTGAACTTTATCTCCGCCACCTCGGCCGAAGACTGTCTCGCGAAAGTGATCGAGCTTTGCACGAAATTTATTCCGCAAAATTTCAAGTGGTTCAATCCCGTCACGGATGTACAAATCCTCGCGCCGATGCACAAAGGCGTAGCCGGTGTCGCGAACCTCAATGCGCAGCTTCAAGCCGCTCTCAACCCGAATCAAAAAGGCCTGAAAGCGATCAGCGGCGAATACCGGCCCGGCGACAAACTCATTCAGCTCCGCAACAACTACGACAAAAACCTCTTCAATGGCGACATCGGCAACGTGGTCAGCGTCGATCTCACGAAAGGCACGCTCGTCGCCGACTTCGACGGCAACCAACACGTGTTCGACCGCGGAGATTTCAACAACGTCGCCCTCGCCTACGCCATCAGTATTCATAAATCGCAAGGCAGCGAATATCCCATCGTGATCGTGCCGTTGCTCAAGGCGCACTTCATGATGCTCCAGCGAAACCTGATCTATACGGCAATCACGCGCGGCCGGAAAAAAGTCTTCATCGTGGGCGAGCCCGCCGCCTACGGCATGGCCGTCCGCAACGCCGAGGCGAAACTCCGTTGCACGCATCTGCGGGAAAAAATTCTGGCTCAAGCGCTCTAGCGCACCGGCCCTGCTACAAGGCGCCATCCGCTCCTCTGGAGGGCCGCGGCTTGCGGCGGCCTTCCACGTCACCCAAAAATCCACGCCCCGACTTCGTGCACGCGGTGGAAATCGGGCGACCACTCGGGGATCGGGGCCAAATCCCACCGCCATTGTCGGTCGGGTTTCAGCAGACCGTAACGCTCGCTGAGGCTTTCGCGTTTGAGGATACGGCCATCCGCCGCGATGTTTAACCGCACGGAGTCGGCGAGCAAGATGCGCACGCCGGTGCGTTGGCCGAGCCACTCCAGATGACGACGCGCGGCGGCTTTCGCGCAACGATCAGGCAAATCTGAATCTTTTTCCGTCGCGGGCAGAGCATGCCCGGGCACCAGCCCGAGCTGAGAAATACAATTCGCCGACACGACAAGATCAGCTTCGCCACCGGGCGGTGGTCCGGCATCGGCGTTTTTGAAAATCGCTAAAGCTTCACTCGCGACCAGCGTGTCTTTCTTGGCGGCCACGACCGCGAGCGCGCCGCTGGCATCCCAAGAGGCGCAGCTGACGCGCGCAGGGAACTTCTTCGCCCAACGTCGCGCTTCCGTACCGATCACGATGTCTGCTAGAATGACGCGGCGGAATTTGGCCGCGAGTTCTTCGACCGGCACATCGAGACAATCGCCCGCGCCAATCACCAGCACTTGTTCGTGTTTGAGACAGCGCTCTGCGGCAGCCATGACGGCGGCACGGCTGGCGGCGAGATGCGATGCCCATGCGGCCGCAACGCGCGCGTGGCGTTTCGCGATCGCCTTGTGCTCGCGCGCCAGCCCGAGCTCGCGTGCCCACGGCGGGCAATCCGGCACAAAAATACTGAACAATTCCTTAAGCATCGTGATTTTCCAATCAGATTTAATTTCCGTCCAAGAATGCCTTGTTCGGATGTAGGAGCCTGTTTACAGGCGATCATGAAGCCTGCCAACGGAAAACGCGTTGGTCGCCTGTAAACAGGCTCCTACAAATACGAGGAATCAGTACGGCAACTCTTCTCTGTGTCCTCTGTGAGCCTCCTGCTTTTCTCTGTGTCGAAAATCCATGACTTATCCTGCACTCACTTCAAATACACCGCGAGCCAGTCGAAGATGGTCTGGTGCCAGAGTTCGCTGTTGGCCGGCTTCAACACCCAGTGACCTTCGTCAGGGAACATCAGCAGTTTCGACGGCACGCCCTGACGTTGCAGCACGGTGAACGCCTGCAAGCCTTCGGTAGTCGGCACCCGGAAATCGAGATCGTTGTGAATAATAAGCATCGGGGTCTTGAAATTCGCCGCGTAAAGATGCGGTGACGCCGCCTTATCCGCCGTACTGGACTCCCACGGTTTGCCGTGCTCCCACTCGTCAAACCACACCTCTTCCGTCGAGCCATACATCGAGTCAAAGTTGTAGACGCCATCGTGGTTCACGATGCAGCGGAATTTATCCGTGTGTCCTTCAAACCAATTCATGATGTAGCCGCCATAGCTGGCTCCCGCCGCCGCCATGCGCTTCGTATCGATATAGGGCTGCTTTTCCAAATAGGCCAGACACGCGAGGAGGTCCGTGTACACCTTGCCGTTCCAATCCTTCGTAATCTCATCGGTGAACTGCTGGCCGAAGCCGGTGCTTCCGCGCGGATTCGGCAGCGCGATCACGTAGCCTTGCGCCGCCCACACCTGCGAATTCCAACGCGTGTTCCACCCGTCCAGGTAAGCAATCTGCGGCCCACCGTGCACCCAGAACACGAGCGGGTACTTTTTCGCCGGGTCAAAGCCCGGGGGCTTCACGATCCACATCTGCACCGGCGTGCCGCCAGTGCCAGCCACCGTAACGGACTCCGGCATGGGCGATTCAATTTGCGCGAGCAAAGCGGCATTGGTGGTCGTCAGCTGCTGAACCAAACCTGTGGTCGGATCCACCGTGAATAGCTCGGTCGGCAAAGTGAAATGCGACTGGGCAAAGCAAATTTGTCCTGTACCGGTCGCGGGAGAAAATTCATTGATCGTGCCGCCTGCGGCGAGCGGGTGAATCTTCCCGCTCTCGACCGAGACGCTAAAAAGCGATTTCACGCCTTTCACTTCGGCGGCAAAGAGCACGCTCTTTCCGCCCGTCGCCCACTCCATTCCTTCGACGCACGAATCAAAATCAGCGGTCAGACTCCGATCCTCGCCGCTCGCGAGCGTCCGCAAGCGCAACTGCCAGCGATCCGCCTCGCACCCGGCGCGGGCCTGCGCCCGATAAGCCAGCGACTTCCCATCAGGGGAAAAGCGCGGATGGGTATCGGCGGCAGGACTCGTGGTGAGCTGCCGGCGTTTCCCGCCGGTGAGATCGACTATCCAAATATCATGATTGGTGCTCCACGCCTGTTCACGCGTGACGTGATGCGGCGCAGCGTAGGCGAGCGCACGACCGTCGGGTGAAAAATCAAATTCATCGCCCTCGCTGAACGTCGACGAGGTGGGCACGGCGTCGTTCTCGCCCGGCGTGACATCGCGTGGCTCACTCGCGGCTGCCCCATTTTTCACGTCCATGACAAACAAATGCTGCCGTCGGTCTTCGACCCACGAATCCCAGTGCCGATAAAGCAACTGCGTGATCACGCGCGCCTTCACTTTGCTCGTCTCCCGGGCCGCAAGTTTCGTTTTGTTCAACAAGTCGGATTGGGCAAAGAGTTGATCCGAGAATTCAGGAAACACCGCGGAGACAAACGCGAGTTTGTCCCCCGTCGGCGACCACACGGGTTGGTTCGCCTCGGTGGCGAGTGTGGTGAGCTTGTGCGCCTCGCCGCCGTCGGTGGGCATGATCCAGATTTGAAAATCCCCGTCACGATTCGACTCGAACGCGATCCACTTCCCATCGGGCGACCAGCGCGGATGCCGGTCTTGCTTCGGTGCTGTCGTGAGCCGGCGGGCCTCTGTCTGGCCACCTCGTGCCGGGATCACCCAGATATTACTTTGGGCGCGATTCTCCTCCTTCAGCATTTCTGTGACCACGTAGGCGACCTGTTGTCCATCGGGCGAAAGCTGAGGCTCGGAGATGCGTTTCAACCGGAACATATCCTCCAACTCCATCGGGCGAGCAAAGGAAGTGATCGCAGCGAACGGGATCAGCAGCACAAAACCAAGGGCGCGAAACCAGACGAGGCAGGTATGCATAATGTGTTTCCGTTAATCAGACTGATTTCGCCCCAAGAGTAAAGATCCTCGGGGCAAGCTCCGAAGCATTGTAGAAAAACGCAGGAAGGGCTTTACGCCGCGATTCTTCGCCGGGCAGTGGCCCGGACAATCACCGGGTTGGCCGAGACGTATCCTTGCCGTTGAACTGGGTGGAACCTGACCCCTGGACCGCTGCCGTTGAGTTAATACTATTCTTCGTTGCATCGGTTCGGAGTAGCGGCAGGCGTCTCTGCCTGACGAGTTTTGGGCTACAGACACCTGGCTCGCACGCACTCGGCAATCCCACAGGCCCGGAGACCTGGGGCTAGGCCAGGCAACAGGTGCGCCGAGCCATCGGGGCGTAAAGCCCCTCCTACAGCCAATCAAGCCGAAGCCGTTCGACAGTGTCTGTGGTCGACGACAAGCTTTTTGACATCGGACCCATTGCGCATGAAATCTGCATGGCCAGAATCCTTTGGGGATAAAAGTCAGGCAATACGTCGGATCTAATTACCTATGTTAGACTGAAAAGGGTCTCGATGACCGAGATGGCACAATTCACTTCTAATGTTATGCTCGATCAACCCCTGATCACCCATCTCTACACTGCTGATCCCTCGGCCCACGTCTTCGAAGGCCGGATCTATCTCTACCCGTCACATGATCGGGAGACGGACATCGTCACGACGAACGACGAGGGCGATCACTTCGACATGGTGGACTACCATATTTTCTCGCTCGATGAAGTGGGCGGCAAAGTCACCGATCACGGTGTGGCCCTCGACTTGAAGGATATTCCTTGGGCGAGCAAACAACTCTGGGCCCCCGATGCCGCCTTCAAGAATGGCACTTACTACCTTTATTTTCCCGCCCGCGATAAAAACGGTATATTCCGGATCGGCGTCGCCACCAGCCAACGTCCCGAAGGTCCCTTCAAAGCGGAACCTGAACCGATCAAGGGAACCTACAGCATCGATCCGTGCTGCGTGATGGACAACGACGGCCAAGCCTACCTTTACTTCGGTGGCATTTGGGGCGGGCAACTTCAGAAATGGCGCACCGGCTCCTTCGATCCTAAGGGCAAAGAACCCGCCGACCACGAGCCGGCCATCGGCCCGCGAGTCGCTTTGTTGAACGACGACATGAAGTCGTTCAAGAGTGACGTGCAAGAACTCATCATTCTCGACGAGCAAGGCCAGCCGCTCCGCGCGGGCGATCATGATCGTCGCTATTTCGAAGGCCCGTGGGTGCATCAATTCAACGGTCTTTACTATCTCTCCTACTCCACCGGCAACACGCACTACCTCGTCTATGCGACGAGCACGAGCCCACTCGGGCCGTTCACTTATCAGGGTCGTTTTCTCGAACCCGTGCTCGGCTGGACCACGCATCACTCGATCGTCGAATTCAAAAGCAAGTGGCATCTCTTTCACCACGACTCTACGTTATCAGGCGGTCAGACCCACTTACGCTGCGTCAAAGTGAAGGAGCTCGTGTACGACGAAAAAGGCCGGATCAAGATTCTAGGGACGAGTTGAGCCGTTCGCTGCGCAGGGGCGGGATTTTTGGTAGGGCGGGACCGCTGGGCCCGCCGCGAATATCCAAACGGCGCGCCCTGCCTCAGATAAAGTCGCGAGCGCGCTCGCTCTCACAGGAAGAAAAACCCCTCACTTCTTCTTATTTAGCGCCGCACTGAACCAATCGCCATTGAGCGATTGCGGCGCGCTCGGGGCGGGCCGCGCCAGCGGGGCGTTGTTCCGGAACTGACCGGGCCCGGTCACGGGCCGACCACCGGCGCCGGCAGGCGGGCGGGCGCCGAGCTCGGGCTTGCTGCGCATCGAAAGAGCGATGCGGTTCCGTGGCAGATCGATCTCTGTCACCGTCACCATCACCTTCTGACCGGGCTTCACCACGCTCGCAGGCTCCTTCACAAAGCTGTCGGCGAGCTGACTGACGTGTACGAGTCCGTCCTGGTGCACACCGATGTCCACAAACGCGCCGAACGCCGTCACGTTCGTCACGATGCCGGGCAATTTCATACCGGGCTTCAGCTGCTCCGGCTTGTTGATGCCTTCGGCAAAACTGAACGCTTCGAACTGTTCGCGCGGATCGCGGCCGGGCTTCGCGAGCTCAGCCATGATGTCCGTCAACGTCGGCAAACCGACTGTCTCCGTGACGTAATTCTCCAGCTTGAGCTTCGCGCGCTTGCTACCGTCGCGCATCAAATCAGCAACCGTCACGCTCAAATCCGCCGCCATCTTCTCCACCAGCGGGTACCGTTCCGGATGCACCGTGCTTCCATCGAGCGGATTGGCTGCGCCGCGGATACGCAAGAATCCGGCCGCCTGTTCAAAGGCCTTCGGACCGAGCCGTGACACTTCCTGTAGTTCCGCACGTGAAGTGAACGGGCCTTTCTCATTCCGGCGTGCGACGATGTTCGCCGCGATTCCTTCGTTCAGGCCGGACACGTAACTGAGTAATTGCTTCGACGCAGTATTCACTTCGACGCCCACGCCGTTGACCGTGCTGATCACGGTGTCGTCGAGCGAACGCTTCAGCGCAGATTGATCAACGTCGTGCTGATACTGGCCGACGCCAATAGATTTCGCATCGAGCTTCACCAGCTCCGCGAGCGGATCCATCAACCGACGACCGATCGATACCGCGCCGCGCACCGTCAGATCGTGATCGGGAAATTCTTCGCGCGCGACTTCACTCGCCGAGTAAATCGACGCACCCGACTCGTTCACCATCATTACAGGAATCGAGGGCGGCAGTCCCAACCCGCGCACAAACGCCTCGGTCTCACGTCCGCCCGTGCCATTGCCGATGGCCACGGCCTCGACTTTGAAAAACTTCACGAAGCCTTCTAGTTTCTCCTTGGCTTCGACCGCATGCCGGTCGGGATAGACCACGTCGTTGTGCAGCAACTTGCCCTGCCGGTCCAACATCACGACTTTGCAGCCGGTGCGGAAACCCGGATCGATCGCCATAACCGCCTTCTGCCCGAGCGGCGCAGCGAAGAGCAGCTCGCGCAAGTTGTCCGTGAAGATCTTGATCGCGTCCGCGTCGGCGCGCTTCTTCGACTCCAAGCGCATCTCCGTTTCCATCGCCGGACAAAGCAGCCGCTTCACCGCATCACCCACCGCCTGTCGCACTTGCTCGGCCACGGGATTTTTCGCCTTCACGAACAACGGCTCGACCTCGGCCAGACCGGCGAGATCATCGGGCAGCGTCACACGCATGATCAGCATCGACTCCGATTCGCCGCGGCGCATGGCCAGCACGCGATGACTCGGTGCCTTGGCCAACGACTCGCTCCACTCAAAGTAGTCCTTAAACTTCGCCGCTTCGGTTTCCTTCCCCATGAGCACCTTTGAGGAAATGACGGCGGTGCGTTGATACACGGCGCGCAATTTCGCCCGCGCATCCTTATCCTCACTCACACGCTCAGCGATGATGTCGCGCGCCCCAGCCAACGCTTCTTCCACATTTTCCACTTTCTGCGGCGTGTTCTTCCCGTCTTCCGGCGTATAGACAAAACCCACATGGGTTTGCGCGGCGGCCACCGGATCGGTGACGGGGTCTTGGGCAAAAAGTAAATTCGCCAGCGGTTCGAGACCCTTTTCTTTGGCGATGGTGGCGCGCGTCCGCTTCTTGGGACGGAACGGCGCGTAGATATCTTCCAACGCCGTGAGTGTCTCCGCCGTCATGATGGATTTCTCCAGCGCGGGATTGAGCAGAGCGCGCTCCTTGAGTGAGGCGAGGATGCTCGCGCGGCGCTCGTCGATCGCCTTCATCTGTTCGAGGCGGTCGCGGATCGCGGTCACTTGGACTTCATCGAGCATACCCGTGACTTCCTTGCGGTAACGGGAGATGAACGGCACGGTCGCGCCCTCGGCGAACAGTTGCGCGGTAGCCATCACTTGATGGACCTGAAGTTTTAACTCCTGCGCCAGGCGCAGCACGTGATCGGGATTCGGAAGAGACGGAGATGACATCAGAAAGGTTCAGATGCCATGGTTTCACGGGCTTCCTGCAATCGGGAAAATTGCTTGAGTGAATTTTTTTAGTTTGCGCCGGCCGCGCAGTCTGGCGCGGAACGCGGTACATTGCATTGAAGGTAGGGACGGACCGCTGGGCCGTCCGCGAATGTTTTTACGGCGCGCCCAGCGGTCACGTCCTACCACTCAGAACTCTCGACTCTCAGCTTGCTTCCCCCCGCCTCCCTCACACCAGATCACACGCTTCCGCCGGCATCCAATGCTCGTCCCTGCCTTCCCACTTGACGTTGCAGCCGATCGGATTGGTCACGGATTTGCGGAGCTTACGGCCGGCCAACTGATCTTCGAGCGCGTTGGCGAGATCGTTGACTTTGATTTTCGAAGCGTCGCGGGGATGGTCGACGCCGCGTCCTGTGTAAACCAACTTGCGCGTCGCATCGAAGACAAAGAAATGCGGCGTGCGCAATGCACCATAGGCGCGGGCGACGGTCTGCTTTTCATCATGCAAATAGGTCCAGGGAAATTTGTGCTGCTGCATGCGCTCGACCATGTGCAAAAATGAATCCTCCTTGTTGGTCTTGGCGCTATTGGAATTGATCGCCACGAAGCGCACACCCTGAAACTCGAAGCGCTCGGCCGTCTTCCGCGTGACTTCATCCGACCCGGTCACATACGGGCAATGGTTGCAGGTGAAGAAAACCACGAGGACCTTCGCGTCCTTGAAATCACCGAGGCCGTGGTTCTTGCCATCCGTGGCTTCCAAACGAAAACCCGGCGCTTGGGCGCCCAGTGGAAGAGTGAAGGGTTTGTTCACAGATGTTTCCATACGCTACATTATGAGAGTGAGTCCGCGTGTTTGGCAAGAGATGAACTGTCCGTCGAAAATCCCTGAACACCCTCAATCTCCCGCGACCGGTTTCCTCTCGCTTGAATTAGGGATCCTCTCCCGCGACTCCACCCCGCTCACCAGCGCTTGAAAGGCCGGATCGCCCCGGAGCGGATCGAAATAGGGGTCGAGGCGCAGCGACGACGCCGTATAACGCATGCGATCTGTACCCATTGAAACTCCGTAGGGTTTGGCGGTCATCGACCCGAGGTAGGCCACCGCCATTGCGGGAGACTCAAAGATGACCGAAAGATTGTCTTCAACGCCCAACTCTTTGACCAGCCGGTAGGTCTTTTCCGCAGCCTCTTGCTCGCCCAGATACCTGAGAGCCTGCGCCTTCATTCGCAGCAATGATCCATTGTTGGGATCGTCAGCCAGCGGTTTTTCCAGCAGCAGGAGGGCCAGTTGAAAATCTCGTTGCGCGGCGCTGGTTTGCTTCGCCATCAGCCGCGCTTCGCCGAGCAGGAAAGCCTTCGAAAAATCGTTGAAGAAATAATGGATCCAATCCCGTGACAGGCCTTCCAATACCTTGATGGTGCGCAGCGGCGCCCGCCGCCACTGATAAACTTCGCAGGCGAAACCGATGCCAAAATCTTCCTGCAGGGCGGAGGCGGGCATTTGGTCAAGCAGCGCATTCGCCAGATTCATATCGCCGTGCACGCGCTCGGCCAGAGTGATCTTCAGCCCGAGGTTGTTCCAATAGGGTTGGGCCGCCAGGGATCGGTCGGCCGCGGTTTCCGCCGCGGCAAAGTCGCCACTAAAATAGTGCGCCCAACCAATTTCATCCCAAGCCACCGCAGCAAAAGTGGGATTTTTCGCCAGGCGCTCGAGCAGGTCATTGCCTTCCCCAAAGGTGGACTTGTCGGCGACGAGCAAGAAGCCAAGGGTGAATAGCGCCCGCGGCTCGTCCGGTCGTTCCTGCAGCAATTCCCCCAACAGCCGTTGCGCATCCCCTTTCCTCGGCACGTCCAATTCGCCACGAACCCAGTAGAAGGCCTGGGCGAGGCGCGACTCGAACGACTGCGGTGCCAGTTGCATCGCCCGAGAGGCGTCCTCCCGCGCCGCTTCCCGGCGAGACGGCGAGGCATCGAGATTGTGGAAGACATACCACGTGTTGACGGTCGACCATGCGGCCCAGACGTCCCCATCGGTGGAGTCGAGCGTAGCCGCACGTTTGCAGAGGTCGTCCGCCGCATTCAGTTCCGCGCGCGCCATCTCGGGTTTGTTCAGCAGCACCCACACTTTAGCCACGAGTTGCCGCGCCTCGGAAAGCGGAGCGGCCACGGCGACCGGATTCGCGGATTCCGGGCGGGGCGGTGTTTTTTCCCACGGCTGCGAGAACACGACGGCCAGCAAAGCGATGACCCCTCCGGCAATCACAGGGGCGAGCCAGCGGGGCGAGTGTTTAACGGTAGGAGGGGCTTTACGCCC
>JANYCF010000173.1 GCA_025360455.1 Opitutaceae bacterium
GATGCGTGCGTCAAACTCGGCAGGCAGGGACGCCTGCCGCTACTCCCAGCGGAGACAACCGAAGGTTCGACTCGAACGGGTCGAACCACCATTACCCACTGGAAACAGCGAGGAACCAGCAAGCTCCCACCAAATGAAAAGGCCCCGGAATAATCCGAGGCCGGCGAACGCACTAAATAAGTGGGTTTAAATCAGGCTTTAACCGTAGCCGTAGCGGTGGCCGCAGCGGCGCGCTTGCTGCGTTTGACCATGGAGTGCAGGGTCTCGCTGGGCTTCGCACCCTTGGAGAGCCAGTAATCATAGCGGTCAAGCTTGATGCTGAGCGGGTTGCCCTTGGCGCGGGGATTGTATGCGCCGATCTGTTCTACGCCGGCGCCATCACGGCGGGAACGCTCTTCGGTCACGATGACGCGGAAGTGCGGCTCGTTTTTAGTGCCGAAGCGGGAAAGACGGATTTTGAGTGCCATGGGTTGTGTCTGGTTACTTTGCGGAAGCGGTTTTCGTTAGGAAAAGCGTGAGAATTGACGGAACTACTTTGCCCTTGTCAAGCCCCTACCTAAGCCAACCTGAAATCGAATGCAATTATCCTTCCGGGGGGCTTTCGCTTTCTCTTTGCGGTGCTCCCAGAACAAAGCCAAGGTATTCCCATGTTCGTCGCATGGACCACTACCTCCACCCGGGCCGATGCCGACCGACTGGCCCGCGGCGCGCTCGAAATACATCTGGCCGTGTGCGCCCAGATCGACGGCCCGATGACTTCCCACTATTATGAGGAAGGGCGGTTGCAAAATGCCGAGGAATATCGGCTCTGGTTTAAATACCTGCCGGGCAACGCCTCTTCGCTTAACACCTGGATTCACGCCCACCATCCCTACAAGACGCCGCAATGGATTGAGGTCAGTGCTGAATCTGTTGGAGAAAAATACTTGTCATGGGCAATTGCGAACTCTACACCCCCACCCTTTCGCAGTCAGAAACAACCTTAACGAAACACCTTTTATGTCCCAACATCCTAGCCTTAAGCCCGCCGGCGGCGGTCTCGTCTCCAAACGCAATGTCCTCAAACGCTTCGAGCGCGTGGCCATCCTCAAGAAACGCGGCCAGTGGAAAGAAGGCGAGCGCGTCATGGGGCTCCGTAAGACCAAAGCGGACGTCTAATCTATTTCAATCTTTCGAAGGCGGGCTTTAACGCCCGCCTTTTTTGTTTATGCACGACCTCTTCAAAGAATTGATTGATTGGTACACACGCTCACTCGAGACCGGCGGGTATCCGCTGATTGTTCTCCTCATGTTTATTGAGAGCACGTTTTTGCCCCTGCCCAGCGAACTCGTCATTCCGCCCGCCGCGTACCTCGCCTACACAAAAGGCGACATGAACCTCACCGGGATCATCATTGCTGGTGCTCTCGGTTCCTGGCTCGGAGCCACGGCGATGTATTGGACTTCTCGTCTCGCCGGCCGACCGCTCGTGCTCAAGTTTGGCAAATATTTCCTCGTGCCCCCGGATAAAGTCGCGAAAGCCGAACGCTGGGCCGCCGCTTACGGCAACTTCGGCATCTTCGCTTCTCGTCTGTTGCCCGTCGTGCGCCATCTCATCGGCATTCCCGCCGGCATCGTGCAAATGAATTATTGGAAATTCTCCCTCTGGACGATCATCGGTTCCACTCTCTGGTGCGGCGTGCTCTGCTGGCTTGGCATCAAAGCCGGGCAAGATGCTGCTCTCATGCGCGGCGATCTCCACGCCATCACGCTTTGGGCCATGGGCATTCTCGCCGTGCTAGGCGTTTTTTATTGGTTCTTTGTTCACCGCCACATGCAGGCGGAGAAAAAATAATATCTGCTGCCCAACGGCGGCAGTTGTTTTATGCGCGAGGTTCAATTACACCTCGCGCATAAAACCAGCTTGAACTTCCGCGCCAGTGGCGTGAGCTTGGCCCCACGTTTTTTGCGAGTGTAGCACAATGGATAGTGTAGTAGCCTCCGAAGCTATTGATCCCGGTTCGACTCCGGGCACTCGCACCAAAATTCAATCCGAAGCCGATTAAATTTTGTCCTCCAAAGCCTTGGCTTAGTAGGGCGGGATCGCCGTATCCCGCCTGTTTTTCAAGGGAAGGCGGGGTGCGGCGACCCCGCCCTGCATTTTCGACCGCACAGATAGCATAATTATAGGAGCCTGCTTGCAGGTGATTCGAAACGCACGCCAACAGATCACACGCTGAATCGGCTGCAAGCCGGCTTCTACATTTCAAACAAACAGTGCAGCTCGGGCTTATCAGGTCCCTTTGCGAATAATCTCCTCTCCCCGCATTTGACGCGTTGGCTCTTCCCGCTATATCCGTCTGACCCCAATGCCCACCCCACTCCTCGGCTTTGCTCTTGTCGGCACCGGCATGATCGCCGGCTACCACGCTCAAGCCATCGCGCACACTCCCGGCGCCCGCCTCATCGGAGTGGTCAGCCGCCATCCTGAAAAAGGCCGCGCCTTCGCCGCCCTCCATAATATTTCCGTCGTCACCGCCACCGTCGAGGAAATGGTCGCCCGATCTGATATCGCTGTCGTCTGTGTCACCACGCCGAGCGGTGCGCACCTCGATCCCGCCCTCGCCGCGATTCGCGCCGGCAAACATGTCGTCATCGAAAAACCGCTCGAAACCTCGCCCGCACGCGTGGATCAAATCATAGCCGCTGCCGATCAATCCGGCGTGAAGGTCGCTGCCATTTTCCAAGGCCGCTTCGGCTCCGGTGCCCAAACGGTGAAAGCTGCGATCAGTGCCGGCCGCCTTGGTCGCCTCGTCCTCTGCAGCGCCTACGTCAAATGGCACCGCACGGTTGAATATTATAAGACGCCATGGAAAGGCACTTGGGCTCTCGACGGCGGCGGCGCGCTGATGAACCAAGCCATCCACGGGGTGGATCTGCTGCAATGGTTCGCTGGTTTACCCACCGAAGTCTTCGGCCAGAGCACTCGCCGCGTCCACACCAGCATCGAAGCCGACGACACCACCGTTGCGACTTTGAAATTCCCCGACGGCGCGCTCGGCACGATCGAAGCCAGCACTGCACTCTGGCCCGGTTGGTCGCGCCGCCTCGAAATTTGCGGTGAGCACGGCTCCGTGTGTCTCGAGGACGACTCCATCACCCGTTGGGATTTCGCCACAACCGAACCCGGCGACGACGTCATCCGCCAAACTCCCCGCGACAACGCCCTCGGCTCAGGAGCCGGGGTGCCCGGCGGCATATCAATTACTGGCCATCAGCGTCAGATCCAAGATTTAGTCGAAGCCATCCGCGACAACCGCCCTCCCTTGATCGACGCTCGCGAAGGCCGCAAGGCGGTCGCACTCGTGCACGCGATCTATGAATCCGCCAAATCCGGCCAACCCGGCCGCCTCGAATAATTCTAACCATCACTCTCATGTCCCACCAAGATCGCCGTGATTTCATTCAAACACTCGCCGCCGGTGCCGCGACCATCGCAGCTACATCCTCGGCCACCGCCATCGCCCAAACCCCACCACCCATAACTCAGAAATCCGATGGCCAGAACTACGCGCCCAACGGCAAGCCCAGCCCCGTCGTAAAGCCCGGTGATTTTATTTTTGCCGCCGCCTACCTCGACCATGGTCACATCTACGGCCAATGCAACGGCCTCACCGAAGCCGGCGCCCAACTCAAATGGGTCTACGATGCTGACCTGAAAAAAGTTGAAGCCTTCGTGGCAAAATTCCCCTCGGTTAAAGTCGCCCCCTCATTCGACGCCATCTTGGCCGATTCCGAGGTGAAGCTCGTCGCCACCGCCGCCATCCCGAACCAGCGCGGCCCCATCGGCTGCCAGGTGATGAAGGCCGGCAAAGATTATTTCACCGACAAACCGCCCTTCACCACACTCGACCAACTTGAACAGGCCAAGCGCGTCGTCGCCGAGACCGGCAAGAAGTACATGGTTTATTACAGCGAGCGATTGCACAACGAGTCCGCGATGTTCGCCACCGATCTCGTCCAGCAAGGCGCCATCGGTCGCGTACTCCAAGTCCTCGGCCTCGGCCCCCATCGCGAAGGCACGAATCGCCCCGCGTGGTTCTACGAAAAGGAAAAGTACGGTGGCATCCTCTGCGACATAGGCAGCCACCAGTTCGAACAATTCCTCACCTGCGCCGGTGCCACCGACGCCACCGTCATGCACGCCGCCGTCGCTAATCACGCGCACCCCACCCACCCGAACTTCGAAGACTTTGGCGAGGCCAGTCTCCTCGGCAATAACGGCGTGACGAACTACATCCGCGTCGATTGGTTTACGCCGACCGGCCTCAGCACGTGGGGTGACGGTCGCATGATTATTCTCGGGGAGAAAGGCACCATCGAGCTCCGCAAATACGTCGACATCGCCCGCGACAAAACCGGCAACCACGTTTATCTTGTCGATGGAAAAGGCGAGCAGCACATTGAGGTCGAAGGCAAAGTCGGCTACCGTTTCTTCGGAGAGTTAATTCTCGATTGTCTCAACCGCACCGCAAAAGCGATGACGCAAGTGCACGCCTTCAAAGCCGCTGAGCTCTGCCTCAAAGCGCAGGCCGCCGCGAAGAAAATCGCGTAAGAATTCTTTCGCGGCAAGGCAGGACCGCTGGGCCCCGTCGCGCATAACGCTCAACGGCTCACCAGGGACGGTTCGCCCTACCCCACGCAAAATCCATCACCTATGGGTATAAAAAAGGCGGACCGAAGTCCGCCTTTTGTTGGAATGAAATGACCGCTTCGCTTAGGCTGTCGCCGGGGCGAGCAGATCGTCGATCGAGTCGCTTTCGGCGCTGACGTCGGCGAAGAGCCATGTCGACAGGTAGCGTTCGCTGCTCGAAGGAATGATCACCACGATCAGCTTGCCTTTGTTCTCGGGACGCTTGGCCAATTGCAAGGCAGCCCAAACCGCCGCACCGGAGGAAACACCGATGGGAATGCCGTCCTGCTGATTCACCTGTTTGGAGATCGGGCCAGCATCTACCTCTTTCACGCGGATGACCTCGTCGTAAATCTTGGTGTTCAGCACGGCGGGAATAAATCCGGCGCCGATACCTTGCAATTTATGCGGGCCAGGCGCACCGCCGGAAAGGACCGGCGAAGCATCGGGCTCAACCGCCACGATCTTGATGCCGGGTTTGCGGGCCTTCAGCACTTCGCCGACACCGGTGATAGTGCCGCCGGTGCCAATGCCGGATACGACGAAGTCCACTTTGCCATCGGTATCCTTCCAGATTTCTTCCGCTGTAGTGACGCGGTGAATCGCGGGATTGGCCGGATTGGAAAACTGCTGGAGAATGACGCTGTTCGGAATTTGCTTCTGCAATTCTTCCGCGCGGGCGATGGCGCCCTTCATTCCCTTCGCGCCTTCGGTCAGCACGAGACGGGCGCCGAGAATTTTGAGCAGTTTGCGGCGCTCGGTGCTCATCGTCTCCGGCATGGTGAGAATGAGTTTGATGCCCTTGGCGGCGGCGACGAATGCCAGCGCGATACCCGTGTTGCCCGAGGTGGGCTCAATCAAAACCGTGCTCTTCGTGATCTTGCCGCTCTTCAAGGCGTCTTCGATCATCGAGAAACCGATGCGATCCTTCACGCTGGAGAGAGGATTAAAAAATTCGAGTTTCAGCACGACATCGGCAAGCGCGCCGTGCTCTTTGGCGGTGCGATTGAGACGCACGAGAGGAGTATTACCGATGGTTTCAGTGATGTCGTTTTTAATATTAGCCATGATGGATTGAGGTTAAAAGGTTGGCAGGGGTTTCGAAAAGTTGCCTGTTACCAAGATAGGAATCAAGCGAGGACGTGGCCGGTCGCAAGTTCAGATATGCTCACCGGCCCCATGCGCGGGGATGTAGCCCGGCTTGGTCTCGGCCAACTGGCCATTGCTGACATCGGCTTCGGTGAACTTACCCTTGGGAAAGAGCCGCACATGGCGGAACACCACGGAAACCTCATCCCCCTGCTTGAGTTCCAGCGCATGCAGCCGATCACGAGAAACCTCGGCCTCAATGGGCTCCCCCGTGTCGGTGCGCTCCAGGGAAACCCGGCCATAATTGCTGGCGGAGAAAACATGCAGCACCCGGGCACGCAGCGCATGACTGTCACTATGGCCATGCTGAATATCGACATCGTGCGGGCGAACGTAGAGCACGTTCTTCCCCGGCCCATGCAGCCCGCCCTGCCCGGACGTGAGTCGGTTAACGTTACCCAAGAATTCAATGACGAAGGGCGAAACGGGTTTGTCATAGACCGTCTGCGGTTCGCCCACTTGTTCGATCCGCGCCTGATTCATCACCACGACTTCATCTGCCAGTTCCAACGCTTCCTCCTGATCGTGCGTCACGAAGACCGTGGTCACATGCAGTTTTTCGTGGAGCTGCCGCAACCAGCGGCGCAGTTCCTTGCGCACTTGCGCGTCGAGGGCGCCAAAGGGTTCGTCGAGCAGCAGCACTTTCGGCTGCATGGCGAGAGCCCGGGCGAGCGCCACCCGCTGGCGCTGGCCACCGGAAAGTTGGTCTGGCATTCGCATTCCGAAATTTTCCAGCTGCACGAGTCGGAGCAGTTCGTTCACCCGATGGGCAATCTCGGGCCGAGTCGGTCGCGATTTGGCCGGCCGCACAGTCAGACCGAAGGCTATGTTGTCAAACACCGACATGTGTTTGAAGAGTGCGTAGTGCTGAAAAACGAAACCCACCCCGCGTTTGCCGGCGGGCATCTGAGAGACATCCTCGCCGTGGAAAAGCACCTGGCTGGCCGCCGGATCGGTACTGGCATCGGGGTACTCCAGCCCGGCGATAATGCGCAAAAGAGTGGTCTTGCCGGAGCCGGACGGTCCGAGGAGCGCGGTAAGACGGCCGGTTTCGACCTTCAGGCTCACGCCATCGAGGGCAGTGTAACCGCCGAAATGCTTGGAAATATTGCGGGCTTCAATGCTCATGTGGTAAATTGACGGATGTCGGCCGCACTGGCGGCTTCCGTCGCGCGACGATGGCGCCACTCGACGATATTTTTCAGGACTAGCGTGATGAGCGCGAGCAGAGTCAGGAGCGAGGCCACAGCGAACGCGGCCTGAGTGTTGTACTCGTTATACAAAATCTCAACGTGCAACGGAATCGTATTGGTCTCGCCGCGGATGTGGCCGCTCACGACCGAGACCGCCCCGAACTCACCCATCGCGCGGGCATTGCAGAGAACGATTCCGTAGAAGAGGCCCCACTTGATATTCGGCAAGGTTACGCGCCAGAAGATCTGCCAAGGAGACGCGCCCAGGGTGAGCGCGGCCATTTCTTCTTCCTTGCCCTGCGCCTGCATGAGCGGAATCAGCTCACGCGCCACGAATGGAAATGTCACAAAGACCGTCGCCAACACGATGCCGGGCACGGCAAAAATCACCTGAATATCGAGCGAGTTGAACCATGTGCCAAACCACGGATGATCCCCCGCTCCGAGATAGGGCCCGAGCCAACCTTGCGCACCAAAGAGGAGCACATAGACGAGGCCGGAGATGACCGGCGAAACCGCGAACGGCAGTTCAATCAGTGAAATCAACAGCGGTTTGCCGCGAAAATTGAAACGGGTGATAGCCCACGAGGCCGCGAGACCGAACGCAAGATTGAGCGGCACCGCAATTCCGGCCGCGAGCAGAGTCAGGCGAATGGCAGCCTGCGCATCTTTGTCAGCGAACGCCGCAAAATAGGAACCAATCCCTTTGCGCAACGCTTCGGTAAATACCGACGCGAGCGGCACAATCAGAAACAGCGCCACAAACAGCAGGGCCACCGTGATCAGACAATAACGCACCCAGGTCGGATCGCCGAGCGAGCGGCGCTGGCGATGCTTGGCGACATAAGCGAGAGTTGAGATATTACCGGCCATGGGAATGCATCAGCCGTGAACGCGCCCAGCGGCGCGGCGTTGCAGGAGTTGAATGCCGAACAGAATCGTGAAGGAACCAAGCAGCATCACGACCGCCAGCGCCGTCGCCCCGCGATAATCGTACTGTTCCAGCTTGGTGATGATCAGCAGCGGCGTGATCTCCGTGTGCATCGGCCGGTTGCCCGCAATGAATACGACCGAGCCGTATTCGCCGACGGCGCGGGCGAAGGCCAAAGCAAAACCCGTGATGATGGCCGGACGCAGTGCAGGCAAAATAACCCGCCGGATGGTCTGGCCCCGCGTGGCACCGAGGGTGGCCGCCGCTTCTTCCAACTCCGGTTCCAGCTCCTCCAGGATCGGCTGTACCGTGCGGACCACAAACGGCAGTCCGATGAACGTGAGTGCGACCCATATGCCCAGCGGTGTGTAAGCGACCTTGATGCCCAGCGGCTCGAGCCAGGAGCCGATCCAGCCGTTCCTCGCATAAATCGCGGTGAGCGCAATGCCGGCCACCGCCGTAGGCAGCGCGAAAGGCAGGTCCACGAGCGCATCCACGATTCGGCGACCGGGAAATTCATAGCGCACCAACACCCACGCGAGAATCACGCCGCATGGCACGTTGAACAAGGCGGCGAGAAACGACGTCCCGAAAGTAAGCTGATAAGAAGCGACCACCCGCGGCGACCAGACCGCAGCCACAAAGTCCGCCCACGACATTCCAATCGTTTTGGCAAACGTCGCGGCCAGCGGGATGATCACGATGATCCCGAGGTACGCCAAAGTATAGCCGAGGGAAATCCCGAAGCCCGGCAAAATGCGCCGACGGAAACGCGGCAGGTTCAGGATAGAAGTTTTCACGGTGTGATTACTGGCAGGTAGATGACCCGAGGCACATTCAAATGAGTACATAATGAACAGCCAATGGCATCTGCTAACCAAGTCATAACGTCGGTATCAGTCCGTAACGGTGAATTCATATTGCTTGAAACGTATGGCATGGACCGGAATCGGTTAAAGATGTTGCCCATACGAGAGAAATTCCCGGTAGCGGACGATGAATCGTTTTAATATCGTCGCGACGGCATCGCGATAATACTCGGGCGGCCAGGTGGCCGGCACGCGCAAGGTGAGTTCAAGCGGAAGGAAGAGCAAGGCTTCGCCCAACGATAGCGGGCCGACGGCGGGCGCCGGTTGGGTGTCGATTTCAAAACGGACCTCGTAGGGTTCGGTATCCTCGGAAGAAATCAAGGGCAGGCTGTTCGTGGTGCCGCCCACGGAGCGTAAGCGCAGGCTGACAACCTCAGCAGAAGCCACCGACTCGATACGGACGAAAGTATGATATTGTCGCAGCACGGCTTCTTTCGCCAACAGGCCAATTTCGGGAGCCGTCGGGGTCGCCCAAACTTGCGCCGAAAGATCGCGGTCTCCCGCCTGATGCTGTTGGCCCAGCACATCGACCAGCGGATAAAAAGCCAGATGCAGGCTCTGGCCAAGGTCCGGCTTGAGGGCCAGCTCCTCAATAAAACGCAGCATCGCCAGCGTGGGACGCAAATCGCGACTGTCGAGCCCGGCGAGAAACGCCATCCGCGGCGATTCCTCGGAAGTGTGCGGCCCGAAGTAAACAAAGCGCGGAAGATAATGCAGGTGCCCGGCGTGATAAAACGGCCCGAGCGGCGAGCCGAAGACATAATCTGATCGCTCAGCCTGGCCGTAGAGTGCGGCAAGCTGATCGCCCAGGGCGGCGGACAATGAAAGCGAGGAACCCGACGAGTGCGTGCGGGCGACCAACGCGGATGATGTTGTTGAAAAAGATTTCATAAGTACTGGCCTGGTTGAAAAATCCAACGCGCGCGAATGCGCCGTCGCCCGGTAGCGGTCGCGCGCGGTGGAAGTCCTTATAGTTATTTCGTGGTGATTTGATCGAATACTCCGCCGTCGGAGAAGTGGACTTTCTGCGCGTTGGCCCAGTTGCCAAAAGCCGCCTCGATGGTGAAGAGCTCGATCTTGGGAAACTGGGCCGCGTATTTTGCCTTGGCCGCTTCACTCACAGCGGGCCGGTAGAAATTGTGCCCGGCGATGTCCTGTCCTTCCTCGGAATACAGATATTCCAAGTAGGCCTTCGCGACCTCCGCCGTGCCTTTCTTCTTCACGACCTTGTCGATCACGGTGACCGGTGGTTCGGCTAGAATGCTGAGCGATGGCACGATGATCTCATATTTGTCGGTGCCAAACTCCTTCAGGGCGAGGAAGGCCTCGTTTTCCCACGAGAGCAGGACATCGCCAATGCCGCGCTGCACAAAGGTAGTCGTCGAACCGCGCGCGCCGGAGTCGAGCACAGGCACGTTTTTGTAGAGCTTCGTGACAAAATCCTTGGCAGCCTCATCGCCGCCGTATTTGCGTTTCGCAAATTCCCAGACGGCCAGATAATTCCAGCGGGCTCCGCCGGAAGTTTTCGGATTCGGGGTGATGACCGAGACGCCGGGCTTCACGAGGTCGTCCCAGTCCTTGATCCGCTGCGGATTGCCTTTGCGGACGAGCAGCACGATGGTGCTCGTGTACGGCGAGGAATTATTGGGCAGGCGTTTCTGCCAATCCTTCGGGATGAATTTCGCGACGTCATAAATCGCATCGATATCACCGGCCAGCGCGAGGGTAACGACATCGGCCGGCAAGCCGTCGATAACGCCGCGGGCCTGCTTGCCCGAGCCGCCATGTGACTGCTTGATGGTGACATCGTCACCGGTCTTCGCTTTCCAATGGGCGGCGAAGGCCTGGTTAAATTCGACATAGAGCTCGCGCGTCGGATCGTAGGAGACGTTGAGCAGATCGATGGTTTTGGCGGAAGCTCCGCCGGCCAGCGCGAGGGCGAGGACGGAGAGCAGTGTGGATGGTAATTTCATGGTACGGATAAATGAGTGATTAGAAGGAGAGCTGGAAACGGGTGATGAAGGACTTTTCATCCTGCCGTAAGTTTGGCGTGGTCGAAACCAGCGGTGATCCCGGGGCGAATCCGAATTTTGTCTGATAAAAATCCAACTTGAATGCGACGGCTTTGCTCAAATACCAATTGAGACCGACCCCGTAGGCAGTCGCCTCGTCCGCATTCGTGGTGCGAGAAGCATAAACCGGGAACGCCGCGTCATCGATTTTCAGATTGGAGTAGCGGGCCACCACCTCAAAGGCACCCCAGGTGCCGTTGGCGAAATCGAAGTTTGTTTTCGGCACAACGCCATTGAAGGAGGAATCTTCGCCCGTGAGCACATAACCGGAGGAAATCTGCCAAGCCTTGTTTTTCAACTCGGTGATTTTTCCGGTCGAACTCGGACGCACGTTGACCGTGGAGAGGACATACTCCCCCAGCAGACCAAAGGAGCCCTTGCGAAAATCGAATTGCGGCGAGACCCGCCAGTTCTGCCCGTCGGCAACGGTCGTGGCCAGATAGGAAAAGAAGGTCTGCTGTCCGTCCGTCTTATAGCCGGCGGTACGACCGGCCGCGGTCTTTGCCCGACCCAGACTGCCGGATATCCCGAAAGAAAGTCCCTGCAGCAGCGAGCCGGCCTCATTCTTGAACGGCGAGGCAATCACCCGGCCCACCGCATCCTTATCGTTGTCGAAATCGGAGTTCGTGGTGCTCGCCGCATCGGCAACCCCGCCAAAGAGACCGGCGGCGTAGCTCAGTTTGCCGTCGAACAAATCGCCGGAGGCCTGGATGCCCAGGTCGCGATTGGGCACCAGGTTCGTGACGATGGAACGCTCGTTGAAGAACGTCCATGAGTCGGACTGGAGCAATTCAAGTCCAACGGGCGTCTTGAAGCGGCCGAGCTTAAATTGCAGCGTCTTGTTGATCGTCACGCCGATATTGGCATCCACGATGGCGACCGTGCCGCCGCCAAATTCGGGGACGATCTGGAAACTGTAGTTTTTCGCAAAGGTGCCCTCCGAGATGATCCGTGCCCGCCGCAGCACGAAGGAATTATTCGTGATGCCGCCGTCATTGAAAAAGAGCCGCGAATCGAGCTGCACGAGCCCGCGCAACTTGATCGAGTTGGCCCCATCAGCCGACGCGAGGGTAAACCCCTTGTCGTTGAGGGTGAGCTTTGGCGTGGTCGGCGCGGCCGCGACGGCGGCCTCGTCCTTGATCTCTTGTTTGCGTTCGAGCACGAGCAGTTTCTGTTCGAGGGCGCGGATCTGGTCGTGGAGTTGCGAAAGATCGTCAGCCTGGAGGGCGGGTGAGAGCGCCAGCAGCGTGATGAGCGCGGGCGCGATTCGGTGTAAGGATGAGTTCCTCATGGGATGATATTGGATTTGTCTTCATGGGAACTTCCCGTGGTCGGGTCAGTTGCTGGATTGATGTCTTGTCTTGGTGTGGGTCGCCTCCGTTTTGAACGGTGGGCGGTTAAAATCAAAGGGCGGCACTATCCTCGCTGTTGGCGGGGGTGGCAATCCGGGTTTTTTCTGTGCGCTCGATCTGGGTGACACGGCCGTCGTGGACGATAAGTTGGACAACCCCGTAGCGCAGAGTTTCGACCTTTTGTTGCACGACCCGCAGCCACTCGGGCTGGGTGCCGGATTTGGCGGTAATGATGGCTTCGTTCATATCGAGTAATCTCCTAAAAGTTGATGGATCACGCCCTCGGTCGGGCTGGTGTGGGTGGCGGAATTCCGTTTCGTTTTAGTTTTGCGGAGGTTGATCGCCCCTTCGGTCGGAAGGCTGAAAGGCAAGGGACGTCCGCTGGAAATCATTTTGCGTGTGGTGACTTCAACTACGTCGGCGAGCGAGTAGCGGTCGAGGATGGCCGCGATGGCATTGCGCACATCGAGCATCAACATCCGCAGACCGCAGTGAGCTTCGTCCGGGCAATTGCACGGCTCGTAGGCCGTCTGACTGACGCAGCCAATGGGCGCCAGCGGGCCATCAATCAGGCGAACGATCTGACCAATGGCAATTTTCGCCGCGGGCTTCGCCAGACGATAACCACCATGTTTGCCGCGTTCACTCGCCACATAGCCCGCTTCACGAAGCTGCTGCATCACTTGCTCCAGAAACTTGACCGGAATATCCTCCGCCTTGGCCAACTCGGAAACGCGCACGATCTTCCGCCCCACCTTGGCAGCAATGCCAAGATTGATCAGGGAGCGGAGGGCATATTCGCCACGTTTGGAGAGTTTCATAGGACAGTCGTTTAAACTACATTAGGTTAGTAGGAATTAGATCAAGCTCTTTTTGTGATTTCTTGTCATATTTTCTTTGCCCGCCAGAACCCGGACCAGTGGATCGGCAATACCCCCCTACTACAGTTTCAAACGCAGGCCGTCGTATGCGAGGTTAACACCCGTTGGAAGTTTTTCGTTCCACGTCACGTAATCCACATGGTGCGTCATATGCGTCAGATAAGTCATCGGACAACCAATCTCTCGCGCCGCTGCGCACGCTTCCTCGATATTCATGTGCGAGTGATGCGCCTCCGGCCGCAAACCATCGAGTACCACCACTTCAGCGTCCCTGGCAAACGCCACCGCCTCGGGCGGGACGCTCTTGCAATCGTTGTAGTACACGAATTTTTTGCCTGACGATTTTTCCACAAAAACCAACCCGATCGTGTGGATACTCCCATGCGGCAATAACGTGGAGTAGATTTTCCCTTGCGGCAGATCCATGACCGGCGGCATCGGCAACAGTTTGAACGCCGCGTAACCTTTTGCCACGGGTCGCTCGTTAATCGCGTAAGGATAAATCAACTTCACCCGTCCCATCCCCTCCTCCGTCGAGTAGACTGTGAGCGCCACCCCGCCCGCCATTTCGCAAAACCGGCGCAAGTCATCCATTCCCACGACATGATCAGCGTGGCCATGCGTCAGAATGAAAAAATCCATCTGGGTGATTTTCTCACGCAGACATTGCAGCCGAAACTCCGGGGCCGCATCCACCTGCACGTGGAGACCGTCCATGACGACATGGATGCTCGCCCGGGTGCGATGATTGCGCGGGTCCGTAGAGGTACAAACCGCGCACTCACACGCGATCATCGGCACCCCCTGTGACGTCCCTGAACCGAGAAAAATAATCTCCATAGTGGAAAACCCACGCAACACATCGCGCCCGCCCGTGGCAAGTCCGACGAATATCTCGTCGTAGGCAAAGGCATATCTCAGCTTTAGCCAAAGTGAGATGCTGCACTCGTAGGTTGCGAGCTCGTCTCGCAACGTGGCGCGACCAGCGCGCCACCTACACAGCGCGGATTAGAAAATAATCCAAAACTGAGATGCGCCCCGTAGCCGACACCACCCATTATTCCTCGCCCAGCATCCGCCGTAAATCCGCCTCATCGATTACCAGAATTTTCAGATCGTGCTCGTGGCTTCACCCCACCGTCGAGCAACGCGTCCACCAGTTCCCGATTCTCAGCTCGCGCGAAAAACACCAACACCGATTCAGCCGTGCCGACGCTGAGCCCAGTCCCGCCTTTTTCAGGCGCCAACAACAACTCCGTTCGACTGCACTGCGCCAGGATCTGCAAATCACCAAACCGCGCGGCCAGCATCTGGGCTGTGCGGTGGCCCACGTGAGGAATACCCAGGCCCTTGATAAACCGCGCCAACTCCGCGTGCCGACTGCGATCAATCTCCGCCAGCAGTTTGTCCGCAGTCTTTGCGCCGACACCACTGAGGCTCAACAAATCCCCCCGTTTCAACCGGTAAAGATCAGCCACCGACTTCACGAGACCTCGATCAACCAGTGCATCGATTATCGCCGGCCCCAATCCGGAAATATCCACACACGCCTTCGACGCAAAATACTCAATCCGCCGCCGGACTTGCGCCGGACAATTTCCATTGGGACAACGCACTGCCACTTCGCCTGTTTCGCTGACAACCGGCGTACGACAGACGGGGCAGTTTTCGGGAAACACATACCGCGTTGCCGTCGCCGGACGTCGCTCCAGCATGACCGCTGTAATCATCGGGATTATTTCACCGGCTTTCTCCAATTGCACGCAATCACCCACGCGAATATCGCGCCGCGAAATTTCCGCCCCGTTGTGTAAAGTGGCCCGCGCAATCGTACTCCCGCTCAGTTGCACGGGGTCAAGTTCCGCGACCGGCGTGAGCAGGCCGGTTCGCCCCACTTGGATCGTGATGGCGCGCAGTTTTGTTACCGTTTGCTCCGGTTGAAATTTATAGGCCATCGCCCAATTCGGCACCTGCTCGGTTGCACCGAGTTTCTGGCGATCAACCGTGGCATTCAATTTCACCACCGCGCCATCGATAGGAAACGGAAGACGCTTTCGTTCCCGACCAAATAGCTGCACCGCCTGCCACATCGCATCAGCCCCGTGCACTAATCGTGGTGCCTCAATAGTCGGCAATCCCCACGCCCGCAACTGTGCCAGCAGAACCGACTGCGACGGCGGTTGCGCAGCCGCCGGTTCCCAAGCACCCCAGCCATAAAACACGATTTCCAGATGGCGCTGCGCCACCTCCTGCGGATCAAGCAGCTTAAGCGTACCCGCCGCGAGATTGCGCGGATGCGCAAAAGTTTCGTCCCCCACTTCCTCGCGCTCGCGATTGATTCGCGCGAATTCCGCATACGAAAAATAAATCTCCCCGCGCAATTCAATCATGTCCGGTATTGGATTCAACGAGCCCACCGTTGAACTCTGCGCCAACATCTGGGGCAGCGTTCGAATCGTGAGAACGTTCGCCGTCACATCGTCACCTTCCACCCCGTTACCACGTGTCACCGCCCGGACGAGTCGCCCCTTTTCAAAGGTCACGCTGATGGCAAGCCCATCGAATTTCGGCTCCACCATGTAATCGAGATCGCCGCGCCCAAGCTGTTGAATTAGCCGCGCGTCAAACGCCCGCAACTCCGACTCCGAGTAACTTTTGTTCAGGCTGAGCATCCGCTCGCGATGCCGATAGGTCGGAAACAATCCCGAGCGATCGTCGCCAAGCACCGGCGCAAGTACGCTGCTCGCCCCCGCGAGGCCCGGATTCGCCTGTTCCAATTCCATGAGCTCGCGCTTCAGACGATCATACACTGCATCACTGATTACCGGTGCCGCCTGCTTGAAATATAATTCGTCATGCCGGGCGATTTCGGTGCGCAGCTCGCTGATCCGCTCCCGAGCGTGTTCAGTCGTGAACGACCCGTAATCCATTTCCGCCGGCAAGTCAGGTACGATGACGCAGATGACCAACCCAGCAATGAACCAACCGCAACGCAGCGGCCGCAGCCAGCCACGGGAAAAAACCAAGCACAGGCCAGAATACATAACAGGAGGGGTTAATCGCACGCCGGGCCCGTGATACTGCGCACGAAATTAGGCCGAAGGTTCACCGGGGTCCTCACCCAGGTCAAGGCTCCGTCGACACCGAGCACAACCTTTTCGCCACTCACCGGCTGAAAATATTTACGGGCGAGCGGTTTCAACGTAAGCATAGCCGCGATGGGGCCTAGCCCGAACATTTCATACTCAAACCAAGAAAGATTCTTGGGACACAGAGACAGAAAGAGGAGCACAGAGGTCACAGAGCGAAATACCAGGCCCCAAGCTTCGGATTTTACGTTCACGCCAGCTCATCAGCGCGAGAACCTACCACACCTTGGACCCTCCTTCTCTCTCGGTGTCAGCCTCTGTGCCCTCGGTGCAAAGGATGGGGAGGTTTTAGGTATGAAATATTCGGGCTAGCGACAACGTTGTCATATGAGCGGACCACGCTTTCGCCTTTAGCTCAAGCGCGGCTACGGAATTCATGTAACGCGTCACTTATCGTGCAACGGTTAATCGGAATAGTTTGGAGTGGCCCCTCACTGCACGACTAGCACGAGCGTATCGTCCATCGCGTAGAAGGCGACGCCGTCTTCCAAACCCTGGGCGTGGTAGGTGTAGATGCCGGGTGTTGCTGGAGCGGTGAAACTGATGTTGACCGTCTTGCTCGCACCGGGGGCGACACCGCTGATAGAAGGGAAACCGAGGAAGGTATTATCGACATCACGGAAGGAGAGATAGTCAGTCGCGCCCCACGTTTTTGTGCCGCGATTCGTAATGTTGTACGTGAAGCTGACGGTGGCACCAGACGCGGCCGTAGCGGGGAAAGTGGTCGCGTTATAGGTGCTGGCATTCGCGAGTGGAAGTGCGTCTACGGTCACAACGACCACGTCTTGCGTGGAGAAAAATTCGATGCCGTCTTCCAGTGCTTGAACATAGTATGTGTGCAAGCCGGGGGTGGTCGGTGCGGTGAAACTGAACGCTACGTTAGTCTTGCCGCCAGTCGCGATACCGCTGAGCGGAATAAAGGAAAGAAACGTGCCGTTTTCATCACGCAGCGAAACGTAGTGGCCGGAGCCCCACGCCTGCGTGCCGGCGTTGCTGAGCGAATAGCTGAGATTCAATGTGGCACCGGGGACGACTTCATCTGGGAAACGCGTTGAGGTGTAGACAATCGCGTTGGGTCGTGGTGCGAGCACGACGAGGGTGAGGTTGGCCTGCGTGTTAAAATTGCCGACGCCGGTTTGCGAAGCTTGCACGGTGTAATTGTAAGCGCCGGGCGTGGTCGGCGCAGTGAAACTAAGGTTGACTGTCTTGCTCTTGCCGGGCGCGAGGACGGTGAGCAGCGCAGAAGAAAGCGTCGTGCCGGAATTATTTCTCAGAGACAAAACATGATTCGCGCCCCACGTTTGCGTGCCGGTGTTGGTGACATTATACGTGAAGACGACATTTGAGCCCGGCGCGGCACTGACGGGAAACGTTGTCGTGTTGTACGTGATCGAATTCGCCAGCGGCGCGAGAACCGTGAGCGTGAGCGTCGTTTGCGTGGAGAGAAATTCGACGCCGTTTTCCAAGGCTTGGACGTAATATGTGTAGGTGCCGGGAATCGAAGGCGCGGGAAAATTCAGAATCGCCGTGGTCGTTTCACCGGGGAGTGTACCAATCAAAGGAGAGAATGCCACGAAGGTTCCGTTGCTGTCGCGGATGGAGAGGTAGTGATCAGCGCCCCAGGCCTGCGTGCCGACATTCGTCATAAAGTAAGCGAGGTTCACTGTGCCGCCGGCCGTGACACTCGCCGATGATACCATCGTCGCATACGTGATCGCATTCGACTGCGCGACGAGCACAACCAGTCGGGCGAAGCGGCTGGTGGCCGAGCCCACGGCATCCGTAGCGAGCACGGCATAGCTGCCGGCATCGGTCAGCTGGACATTGGCGAGACTGAGCGAGGGATTAGTGGCGCCAGAAATATCGATGCCATCTTTTTGCCATTGGTAGGAAATCGCAGTGGCACTGGTGGCGACGGAGG
The DNA here is from genome assembly GCA_025360455.1 of Opitutaceae bacterium. Taxonomy (GTDB): domain Bacteria; phylum Verrucomicrobiota; class Verrucomicrobiia; order Opitutales; family Opitutaceae; genus Didemnitutus. The sequence goes on from JANYCF010000173.1 coordinate 18,190, forward strand.
TGAAGTTAATCGTCGCTCCCACAAAGGCCGGCAGACTTAGCGGCTGGATGCTGAAGACCGGCACGACCTTGACCGTGAGCGTCGCGCTGTTGCTGGTGGCACTGCCGGCAGAATTCATGACGACCACCGAGTACGAACCGGCATCGCCGCTGGCGGCATTCGAAACGGTATACGAGTTATTCGTGGCGCCATTGATGGCGATGCTGTTTTTCTGCCATTGATACGTCGGCGCAGGAGTGCCGCTGGCGGCCACCGTGAACGTCATTGAATTGCCGGCGATCACTGTCTGGCTCACCGGCTGAACAGTAATGGTGGGGGCAATGGCCGTAACGGTGAGCGTGGCGCTGTTACTCGAGACGGAACCGGTGGAGTTGGTGGCGATGATCGTATAGTTACCGGCGTCATTGGGAACTGTGTTCGCGATGGTGTAAGCATTCGTGGTGGCTCCACTGATATTCGCCCCCTCCTTCTGCCATTGGAAAGTGGGCGCCGGTGTACCCTTGGCGACGGCCAGGAAGCTAACAGGATTGCCGGACACAATGGTCTGACTAATCGGCTGGGTGGTGAATTGAGGAGCGACGAGGGGAGCAGGAGCGACTGTGATGTTATAATTATATGCGCGGCTCACCCCCGAACGATTGACCAGTTCCCAGGCAGTAATAACGAGCGTGAAATTTCCTGCGACCGTGGGAGTGCCAGTGATTGAACCGAAGGGAGCATTCAAAGTATATGTGTTCGTGCCGGCGGAAAACGTCGCACCGGGAACAGCCAATCCGGAAGGAAGCCCATTGATGGCGTAAGAGCTGGCACTCTGAGGTGCGCCCGTCACAGCAAAATCCATGCTGAAGGGAGTGCCGACTTGGGCCGCCACAGAAGATTCTGAAGCGGGCGTGAGCGTGGTGGCCCCAATGAGCGGATCGATAGCGGTGAACAGCAAAACCGCCACGAAGGAAACTTTCAGCGCCTGGGTCAGCGTAAAATCACCCCAAACAGTTTCAAGGGCAGCCCGCAGCCGCGCAAGCGCATCGCGCAGGAGTAACGGAACAAGCATCGCACCGGTCCATGACCGTGAGCCAACGCGGGGGGCAAATTGAAATGGGAGTGAGTAGAACATGAGTGCAGAGCGAAAATCAGGGAGCGAGCAACCTGAACCCTTTGTGATAACCATACTGTTTAGCCTCCGCGAAACCCCGGCCGCTGAGTTTCACGGGTTGCAGCGTCAACCCGGAATAATTCCGCGCCGACAACCGCGCGACGAAACGCTCGATCGCGGCGCCGCGTGTAGTCTGGGCATCACGGTCGCCATAATAAATCATTACTCGTGCGGCTAAACTGCCGCCGCGTGCGGCCCGGAGCGCCTCCAATTGCAACAGCCATTCGTTGTCCCATTCCACGGCGGGGGCCACCAACAGATAGCGATCGAAGGTTGGTTTATCGCTCAAAAGATCTGTCAACGCCCACAACGCCGCCTTCTCACTCGCGACCACCAGGCGATAACCCGGTGACGTCGTCAAATTTCTCTCGGCGTCCGGCAAAATATTATTCTTCATCAGCGTACGAAAACCTTCCGCTCCACCATACGCGCCCGTACCAGACGGATCGGTAGGCGTGAATTCGCGGTTACGCCTGTCGGAGATTTGGCTCCAGCTCCCGGTCCAATCAACTCCCACGCGTAAGAGCGCTGAAACGTCTCCATCGTAGAGCATTCCCCCGTAAGAGCCCTCCATGGCATGCAAGTCCCATTGGGCATCGAGCACATAGACCACCCCGCGCACACTTGTTGCCAACGTTCCTGCGGTGGGCTGAAGAACCACCGACCGTCGTACGGTCTGATTAAATGGTCCATCGTAGAGTTGCACGCGGTCAGCCCAAAACGTCACGGGGGATTGAGCGCCGCTCCAACCCATCGGTTCCCCTGGTCCGGGAGAAAACATCACCAGCTTGGGCGCGAGCACGAGGGGCAAGCCATCATCATACGCAACCTGAGCTACTGCTCCATGGCGCTCATCCGGAGCAAACGTGAGTCCGAGCTCCATGTTTGTGAGACTAAGACCGATCAGCGCATCATAGAATGCCTGGGCACCCGCGCGCTGCGAGTAAGCTTCATTGGCCCCGGTAATAATCTGCACTTTCAATGGCCGGCCCGCGAGTATCGTGGCCGAAGCCCGGGCCTGTTGCACCATGACCTGATTATCCACCCAGACGGATGGACTCGAAGCGACATAGCCAGTGAACAGGTCCGGAGCATGCAGCAATACATAGCAGGTAAACAAACCGCCGTACGACGAGCCCATCAAAACACGCTCTTCCGCCCGACACGCGTAGTTGCTCTCGACGAGCGGGATGATTTCCGTACGCAAGGTTTGCAAAAATTTGGGGGCATCGCCCGTCTGACCTCCGCCCAGAAAATCGGTGGGGGTGTAATCGCGCTGGCGTAAGCTGCCGTAGTCGGGATTAACCCCGCCATACGTAATCGCGGCCACAATCACCGACTCCATCCGATGGTCGGTTTGCATTCCCCGGGTCAAGGGAAACGTCCGATCAAAGTCCCATTGACCGTCCAATTGATAGACCACTGTGTAGCGATGGTTAACCGGGTCGTAGTTGCGGGGAAGACCGATGCGAAGTTGATAGCGACGACCAGTGAAGGTCGAAGTGAATTCATGCACTTGCGTTTCCGGAATAGGGACATTGATCGCTTGCATTGCCGCTGTGCAGTCAAAAAGCAAAGCGACAAGGAAGAGACTGCGCAGCAGAAGGGGCATCTTATACTAAACACCGGCAGCAGATAATTCCCTTCATGACTATTCGAATAAAACAACCATCCCAGACATCCTGATCCCTGGGCGCAATCAGGGTGATACCAAATTGTCAGATCTTGAGTGCTTTGGTCAGGACAGGGTAAGTGCATCAAGGGATATTGACCGTCAGAATAGCCACCACCCCAATTAACCGTACCGGGCCAAATCCGAGCGACTTATCCCATCATTGGACAAATAACACCAAGGTGTCGTCCATCACATAAAAGGCGACGCCATCTTCTAGGCCTTGGGCTTTGTAGGTGTAGATGCCGGGCGTGGTCGGAGCGGTGAAGCTGATGTTCACGGTCTTACTCGCACCGGGGGCTACGCCACTGATCGAGGGGAAGCCGAGGAAGGTGTTGTCGACATCGCGGAAAGATAGAAAGTCAGTCGCGCCCCAGGTTTTGGTGCCGCGATTGGTGAGGTTGTAGGTGAAGCTGACGGTCGCTCCTGGCGAAGCGGTGGCGGGGAACGTAGTCGCGTCGTACGTGATGGCATTCCGGAGTGGAAGGGCGTCCACTTGGATGACGACGACATCCTGCGTGGAAAAAAATTCGATGCCGTTTTCCAGGGCTTGGACATAGAACGTGTGCAGACCCGGCGCTGTCGGCGCCGTGAAACTGAAAGCTGCGTTGGTCGTTCCGCCCTGCGTGATGCCGTTCAACGGAATAAAGGAGAGGAATGTGCTGTTCTCATCGCGGAGCGAGACATAGTGCCCCGAGTTCCAAGTCTGCGTGCCGGCGTTGCTCAACGAATAGTTCAGATTGAGCGTGGCGCCGGGCACGACTTCATCGGGCGTACGCGTGCGCGTGTAGACAATGGCATTCGGTCGCGGCGCGAGCACAGTGAGCGTCAGATCCGCGTGCGTGTTGAAATCCCCCACCCCAGTTTGCGCAGCCTGCACCGTGTAGCTATACGTGCCGGGTGCGGTCGGTGCGATAAAACTGAGATTAACCGTCTTGCTCGCACCGGGCGCGAGGACCGTGAGCAAGGCGGACGATAGCGTGACGCTGTTGCTGTCTTTCAGCGACAGCAGATGGTTCGCGCCCCACGCTTGCGTGCCGGTGTTCGTGACATTGTACGTGAAGACTACGTTGGATCCCGGGGCCGCACTCACGGGGAATGTCGTCGTGTTATACGTGATCGAATTGGTCAGCGGCGGGAGAACCGTGAGGGTGAACGTCGTCTGCGTGGAGAAAAATTCCACGCCGTTCTCCAATGCCTGCACGTAATACGTGTAAGTGCCGGGCGTCGCGGGGGCGGGAAAATTAAGAACCGCTGTGGTCGTTTCACCCGGAAGCGTGCCAATCAAGGGAGAGAAGGCGACGAAGGTATTATTGACGTCGCGGATCGAAAGATAATGCGCCGCGCCCCAGGCCTGCGTGCCAACATTGGTCATGAAGTAAGCGAGATTCACCGTGCCGCCAGCGGTGACGCTGGTCGAGGAAACCGTGGTGGCGTAGACGATCGCATTGGACTGCGACACCAGGACAACCAGCCGTGCGAAACGGCTCGTGGCCGAGCCCACGGCATCCGTCGCGACTACGGCATAGCTGCCGGCATCGGTTAGCTGCACGTTGGGGAGACTGAGCGAGGCACTCGTGGCACTAGGAATATTAATTCCGTTTTTCTGCCATTGGTAGGTGATCGCCGTCGAACTCGTGGCGACCGTGGTGAAATTAATCGTTGCGCCCACAAAGGCCGGCAAACTCAGCGGCTGGGTCGTGAAAACCGGCACGACATTGATGGTGAGCGTGGCGCCATTACTCGTGGTGAAGCCGGCGGAATTGGTGGCGACGACGGTGTACAAGCCGGCATCGCTGCTGGCCGTATTCGAAATCGCGTACGAACTGCTGGTGGCTCCACTGATCGCCACGCCTCCTTTCTGCCATTGATAGGTGGGCGTCGGGACGCCACTGGCGGCTGCGGTGAAGGTCACCGCATTACCCGCAATCGCTGTCTGACTCACCGGCTGCGTGGTGATCACGGGGGCCACGTACGCCGATGGCGTCGCGACTGCTATCGTGGCAGTCGGATCAGACACCCCGCCGGTCGACAGGGCAGACACCCGATAATAGTAACTGGTACCGCCGCTGACCGCCGTATCAGAAAACGCGGTGACCGCGCTCACATCCCGCTGCAATAGATTCGCCGTAAAGTTAATATCGGTCGCCCGCTCAATGCGGTAGCCCGACAAAGGGAATCCCTTGAAATCGAGCGGAGCCGACCAGGAAAGATTGACCTGGCTGGCTGAGGGCGCACTCGCCGCGCCGGCTGTCGGTGCCATGGGCGTCAATCCGTAGACCCGCACATAATCGATGCGATACTCGGCGGGAAAGGCGGTCGTGCCGTCGGGATTACCGGGCCAACCGCCGCCGACCGCCAGATTCAGAATGATGAAGAAAGGTGAATTATTAAAAACCCAGGTGCCGGGAGCCTGAGCGGGGGTGACCGTGTGATAAACAGTGCCGTCGATGGCCCACACGATGAGGTTGGGCGACCATTCAATACTGAACACATGATATTGGGAGTTATAGGTGGCGCCACCGGGGAGTGTCTTGGAGCCTTGCAACCCCTGTGCACCGGAATAGCCGGGACCATGCAAAGTGCCATAGGCGATCGTGGGCGTATTGATGGCCTCCATGATATCGATTTCGCCACAGTTGGGCCAATTGACTCCGGTGGAAATATTGGCACCGAGCATCCAGAAGGCCGGCCACAGCCCTTTCCCGCTGGTGACTTTCAACCGGGCTTCAATCCGTCCATACGTTGTGCTGAATTTTCCCTGGGTCAGAATGCGAGCCGACGTGTAGGCGCCGGAGGAATCCTTCACGGCTTTAATCACCAGCGCCTTGCCATCAGTGGCGTTGCTATCCGAAGTGACGAAAGAATTCGCGCGTGAGCTGGTATAGGTCTCGAGCTCATTGTTGCCCCAGCCACTATTATTGCCCGTATTGTAATCCCACTTGGCGGAATCAGGGCCGGTATTATCCGTCTGATTAAACTCATCGCTCCATATAAGAGCGGGCGTGGCCGCCAGCAGTTGAGTGGCCAAGGCCGTGAGCAGTATCACGACTACCAAAGTCGGTCTGGGCTTAGAGGGAAAATTCCAACTCATGGGAAAAGGATCAAGGGGCCGGGTTAAGATTTCGTTACTTTGGTTACAACATACATCAGTACTCACGTATTGTGAAGCCTGCCACTCAAACCGGTCTGTTTTCGACGGCGAATGCTTTGCGTCGCGCCGCGTGCACAATCTTTACGCATCTGTCGGCGTTTGCTTATGACTCGACGGCACAGATTTCTGGATATTTCCCCTGTACCAAGTGTTAGAATATCCAGATATATTTTAGATTCGTGCACTCATTTGGTTCTGCTTGCCCCATAAAAACCCAGAGCACACTCGCTTCAAACTCATGCTCGGGATGGGGGGGATTAAATAGGCTCGCGATTATTTTCATCCATGAAAAAGCCGGGCACGATGCCCGGCTGAAAACGAGATGAAGAGAGAAAGAGTTAACTCGCCTTGCTAAATAATTAAAGGCGGCAGGCTTACTGCACCACGATCACGCCTTTCATGCCGACCAGATAGTGCGCGGGAAAACTGCAGAGGAACGGATACTCGCCGGCTTCGGTCAGCTTGATCGTGATCTCGTCGCTTTGCTTGGCTCCGAGGAGCTTGGTGTGGGCGATGATCTTGTCGGCCATCGAGGCCGGGATGTATTCCGTGGCAGCGGCGGCGACGGCGGCATCAGAAAAAGTTTTCAAGTCCGTGCCTTTTTGCAACACGACCAGATTGTGACCCATGGCGGCCTTGGGCATCGACCCGGCATTGGTCAGAATGATCTTAATCTCCTGCCCCACCTTGGCTTCGATTTTGGTCAGGCTGTATTTCATGCTGTCATTGGCGGTGATTTCGATCGTCAAGACGGCGGGAGCCGTTGGCGCGGCAGCGGCCGAGGGAGTAGCGGCGGCAGGCGCGCTGGAGGAAGCAGTGTCACTTTTACCACAGCCGGCGAGAAGCAAAGCAGAGGCAAACAAAGGGAGGATAGATTGGATTTTCATAGCGGCGGGTAGCTTTGCACAGCTAGCCGTGAAAGGCAACGCCTCAGCTTAAATAGCCCAATAAATCCCCTCCGGACTCAAATGCCTCAAGATTTGCTATAAATAAGCCGATCTTGCCCAAAACTTCTCATTTTTTGCGGTTGAAATGGCCGATAAATTCCGAACTCTCGCACATTCGCTTTGCCAACTGCCACACGCGGTTGACGCCTTCGTAACACATGATCCGCACACGCTTCGACCATCGCCCACTCACCCGCCTTGCCACTCTCGTGCTTGGGTGTGTTTTCCTCGCCCTGCTTTCCGGCTGTAAACTGGCCGAACAGTTTCACCAAGTGTTCAGCTTGAGCGGCCCACAATCCACCTATGTGACCGAAGGTCCGGTCGCCAAAGAGCAGTGGGATTTGTTCATGGTCACGGTGTATGTGACGACTTTCATCTTCGTCGTCGTGGGCACCATTCTGGCCTACGCTCAGATCAAGTTCCGCGCCAAAACCGACGGCAGTCAAAAATCCGCTCCACCCGAGCAGGGCCACGGCAATCCTTTCATCGAGATGGGCCTGATCGTCGCCTCCGTCGCACTGCTCGTCATCATCGCCATTCCCACCCTCAAAGACATTTGGTACACGCACGATGTCCCTGAAGTGGAAAAAGCGAATGCCATGGATATCACCGCCACCGGCTATCAATGGTGGTTTAAATTCGAATACGAAAATCAACTCCTCAAGAATGCCGATGGCACCGATGGGACCGCTCTCGTAACCGGCAATGAATTGGTGGTTCCGGTCGGCAAACCCGTGCGCGTGCACCTGCGCACCGTCGACGTGATTCACAGCTTCTGGATTCCCAAGCTCGCCGGCAAAGTGGACATGATCCCCAACCGCGCCAATTTCCTTTGGTTCAAAGCCGACAAAGCCGGCTACTATTACGGACAGTGCGCGGAGTATTGCGGTGATTCCCATGCCGTCATGCGTTTCCGGGTGATCGCTCTGGAGCCAGCCGCCTACGACCAGTGGCTCACCAACCAGAAACAAGCCGCCCGCACCGCCACCGGCACAGCCGATGCCGGTCCCTTGAAAGTAGAATTTGCCAGCATGAGAAACACGGGGCCACACAGCACCCTCGCCGGCAGCCCGGAATTCGACGCGAATCCCTTCGCCGCGTGGCAAGAAAAACAAATTATTCCTACGAGCGAAAATGCGGCTCTCATCAGCCAAGGCCGCACGCTTTTTACCGCTAAGACCTGCATCACTTGCCACACTATCCGTGGACATGATGGCGTGGGCATCGCCGGCCCCGATCTGACCCACGTCGGCGCCCGTTCTTCCATCGCCGCCGGCGTCTTGGAGAATTCCCCGGAGCGCATGCAGCAATGGATCAGTAACCCTGACTATTTCAAACCCGGCAACAAAATGTATCACGGCGGCTACATCGACGTCGATACTAGTAAACCAAAGTTCAGCCTGAACAACGACGAGATCGCGACCATCGTCGCTTATCTCCAGAGCCTGAAGTAATCGCTCCTTCCGCTCCTCCTCCGCCCATCGGCCCCTTTCACCTCCACACTTTACTCTCATGGCAGAAGCACTGGTAAAATCACACTACACCGACAAAGCCCACGCGGCCGGACCCAGGGACATCACCTTGCTCCCCCGCCCCACCGCGAAGACCGGTCTCGTCAGCTGGCTGACCACGGTCGACCACAAAAAGATCGGCATGATGTATGGCAGCTTTGCCATTTGCTTCTTTTTGATCGGCGGCCTCGAGGCACTGATGATTCGCACCCAACTCATGGTGCCGAACAATCGCTTCATCGGCGCCCAGTTCTACAACCAGCTCTTCACGATGCACGGCACGACGATGATCTTCCTCGCTGTCATGCCGTTGAACGCTGCGTTTTTCAATCTCCTCATCCCGATCCAAATCGGTGCGCGCGACGTCGCCTTCCCCCGCCTGAATGCCTTCTCGCTCTGGGCTTGGGTCGTCGGTGCGATTTTGCTCAATCTCGGCTGGCTGAGTTACGTCACTCCAGAAAATTTCGGATGGCTTTCCAAGTTCCTTCCCCATGGAGAATATGGCGGTGCCCCCTCTGTTGGTTGGTTCGGTTACGCTCCACTCACCTCGAGTCACTTCACTAAGCAACTCTCCACCGATCTCTGGGCGATGGGCCTGCAAGTCCTCGGTCTTTCCTCGATCGTCGCTTCGCTGAACTTCATTGTCACCATCATCAACATGCGCGCGCCCGGTCTGACGATGATGCGTCTGCCAGTGTTCTGTTGGATGGCACTCGTCACGAGTTTCCTCCTCATCCTCGCTCTTCCCGCCATCGCCATCGCGCTCGTGGAAGTGCTCTTCGATCGCAATTTCGGCACCAACTTCTTCGAAGTTTCCGGCGGCGGACAGCCGATCCTTTGGCAACATCTATTCTGGGTCTTCGGCCATCCTGAGGTGTACATTCTGATTCTCCCTCCGATGGGTTATGTCTCGGAAATCCTCCCGACCTTCTCGCGCAAGCCGCTCTTCGGTTATCCGATCATCGTGTTCTCCGGAGCCGCCATCGGCTTCATCGGCTTCGGTGTCTGGAGCCATCACATGTTCACCACGGGGCTGGGCAATGTCGCCACGGCGGCTTTCTCCATCGCCACCATGGCCATCGCCGTCCCGACCGGCGTCAAAATCTTCAACTGGATCGGCACCCTCTGGGGCGGCCAAATCGTCACCCGCACGCCCATGATGTTTGCCCTCGGCTTCATCTGGATGTTCATGCTCGGCGGCATGTCTGGCATCATGCACTCGGCGGCCCCCGCCGACGCCCAACAACAGGACAGCTACTTCGTCATCGCGCATTTCCATTACGTACTGATCGGCGGAGCCACCTTCGCCCTCCTCGCCGCGATTCACTACTGGTTTCCCAAATTCTTCGGTCGCTTAGTGCCTGAAGTGTGGGGCAAGATTTCCTTCTGGCTCATCTTCGTCGGCTTCAACGTCACGTTCTTCCCGATGCATTTCCTCGGCCTGAACGGCATGCCGCGTCGCACCTGGACCTACGACGCCAACATGGGTTGGAATGAAGGCAACTTCATCGCCACCATGGGCGCATATCTTCTCGGCCTCGGTATCTTCACGTACTTCGCCGTGCTGATTTGGACGTTATTCAAGGGCGAAAAATGCGGCAACGATCCGTGGGATGCCCGCACCCTCGAATGGTCGATCCCTTCGCCCCCACCCGAATATAATTTCAAAGCCATCCCGACGGTCCACGCCCGCGATGCTTTTTGGTACGAAAAAAATCACTCCGATGAAATCGCCAAGGAAAAGACCGAACACATGAAAGCCGAGTCCACCCACGGCGGCATCCACATGCCCGATTCTTCGTGGTATCCCTTCCTCGCCTGCATCGGTCTCTTCATCGGCACGTATAATTTCATCCAACTGAAGACAGCAGTCACCTTTGACAGCGCTGTGTTGCAAAACGTATTTGGTGCCTCGTCCCACTTGCCCTATGCTATCACTGGCGGCGTCATCCTCTTTTCCTGCTGCTATCTCTGGGCGCTGGAAGGCCCCGGCGGCTACCACATCCACATCGATGACGAAGGTAACGAAACCGTCACTCGCTCCCACTAATTAATTTTTAGCCACTTCCCCTATGAGCAGTCACGCCGACGCCGGCTCCATCGATCACCACCACGACGCCTCCACCAGCACGGGCATTCCGAACAAGAAGCTCCTGTGGTGGGCCTTCCTTGCCTCGGACTGCATGTTCTTCGGCACGTTGATCTCGACCCATCTGGTCTACCGCCTCAACCCGCCTCCGGGCAACGCGGAGCCGACCAAAGTCTTCAACATCGAGCTCACCTCGTTCTCGACGTTCATTCTCCTCATGTCGTCGCTCCTCATGGCGCTCGCCGTGAACGCCATTCAGCGCGGCCAGGTGAAGAGCATGCGCACGATGCTGCTCGGCACGATGTTCTTCGGCTGCATTTTCCTCGGTGGCCAGGTGTTCGAA
>JANYCF010000177.1 GCA_025360455.1 Opitutaceae bacterium
AGCGTGGCGCGAACTTTCATCAGCTCGGCGTAGGATTTTGGCATCTGGTCCTTGAGCTTAAGGACGGGCTCCGGCGTGCGGACGCCGGCGACGACATCTTCGCCCTGGGCGTTGATGAGGAACTCGCCGTAGAATTCGTTGGTGCCGTTGGCGGGATTGCGGGTGAACGCGACGCCGGAGCCGGAGGTCTCGCCGGTGTTACCGTAGACCATGGCCTGGACGTTGACGGCGGTGCCCCACTCGGAAGGAATGCCGTACTTGGCGCGGTAAACCTTAGCGCGGTCGTTCATCCAAGAACCGAACACGGCACCGGCGGCGCCGCGGAGTTGGTCCCAAGGATTGTTCGGGAAGGATTTTCCGGTACGCTCTTTGACCATCGCCTTGAAGCGTTTGACGAGTTCCTGTTGGTCGGCGGCGGTGAGATCGCTGTCGACGATGTCGCGGTGGTAGGTCTCGTGTTTGAAATTGTGGATGACGGACTCGAACGGATCGTGGTCCTCGCCTTCGCGTTTCTGCACGCCGATGACGACGTCGCAATACATCTGGATGAAGCGGCGGTAGCAGTCCCAGGCGAAGCGCTCGTTCTTGGTGGCGGCGGCGAGGGAGAGAACAGTTTCGTCGTTCAGGCCGAGGTTGAGAATGGTATCCATCATGCCGGGCATCGAGTCGCGGGCACCCGAGCGGACGGCGACGAGAAGCGGGAAGCCGGTGGAGTCACCGAACTTGTAGCCCATGATCTTCTCCATGTTCTTCACGCCGGCTTCCATCTGGGCCTGCAACGAGGCCGGATAGGTGCGCTTGTTGGCGTAGTAATAGGTGCAGACTTCGGTCGTGATCGTGAAGCCGGGGGGCACGGGCAGGCCGATGCGGGTCATCTCGGCGAGGTTGGCACCCTTGCCGCCGAGGAGGTTCTTCATTGAACCGTTACCGTCGGCCTTAGCCGCGCCCCACGTATAAACGTATTTGAGGGCCTTAGCGGCGGGTTTCTTTGCGGGAGCCGCCTTTTTGGCGGGCTTCTTGGAGGGGGATTTTTTAGCCATGTTGAATAAAAATATGAGTGGTTATCGGAGCGGGCACGGGCAGGGGTGTCAACGCGGAGGTTGGGTAAACCCGGAAAAATAATCTTAAAGGTAAAAGGAGGGAGGTCGACGCTGGTCAGGGGCGATTATAGGGGCGTGAATTCGGTTCCTTCTGTCAGGTTGGCAAAGACCGCTATTGCCGAGGCGGGGCAAAGCTGTTTCTAAAGCGTTTCCGTGACCGAAAAACCGACCAACCAAGCAGATGAAACTGACGCCGAACCGGCGAAGACTGGCAAAGCCATGGGCTTCCTCGGGCATTTGGAAGAATTACGTGGGACATTAATTAAGTGCGCGGTGGTTTTTGCCGTTTTCGTCACAATCATTGCCTACCGGTTGGAGGATGCGACCTTGCTGCTGAACGCCCCACTGCGCGAGGTGCAGGCGCAATATCCGAAATTGGCCTCTGACCTGGTGACCACGAGTCCAATGAGTGTTTTTTCTGTGGTCATAGATATCTGCCTGATCTGGGGCGTGGTGTTTTCGCTGCCTTTCTGGCTTTTTTTTATCGGACAATTTATCGCGCCTGCACTCACGAAGCGGGAAATGCGTGGCATCATGCCGACGGCGTTGTCGGCTTTCGCGCTCTTTATCGCCGGCGCGGGTTTTGGTTATTATTTTCTCACGGCCAGCAGTATCAGGGTGGCGTTTGAATTGAACCAGCAACTTGGCTACAAGGTGATGTGGACGGCAGATATGTATTACAACTTGCTCCTCTGGCTGACGCTCGGAATGGGAGCGGCTTTTGAGTTCCCCTTGCTGGTGGTGCTGGCGGTTTACATGGGACTGATCGAGGTGGCCACGCTGCGCAAATTCTGGCGACACGCCTTCGTCGTTATTTTCATTATCGCGGCCGTGGTCACTCCGACAACCGATCCGATTAATATGTGCCTCTTCGCGGCACCGTTGATGGTACTCTATTTTCTGGCGATTGTGGTGGCGTCGAAACTCGTGCGCCGCCGCAAAGACGAAGTCATTGAGGTTTAATGGAGGGTGATGGAGCGGCCTCGTAGTTGAGGCGCTGCTTTCAAATTGTTTTGTCATCGCGAGGTCCGCAGAAGCGGGCCGTGGCGATCCAATCCCTCTACTCTGCTCGGGACCATGAGCCCTGACGAAAAGGCTGGATTGCTTCCTCGGTCCGCTCTGTGGACCTCATCGCGATGATAAATTGAAGCCGTCGTGAAGAACGCTTGTCTGTGCGGAAATTATTTCGTCACCGTACCTGTTTAGGGGCGTGGCGGTTACTTGCGGGAGTCGCGCTGGAAGAAATAGACCGTCTGCAGCATATTCATCGCCAGCCAGAAAACTCCGGACATACAACCGGCGGCGAGTCCGCCCCAAAGATTGATCATCTTGGGATCGAGCGAGGGGACGTGGGTTTTGACCACGCCGAAAATATAGACAAAGAAAGCGGCGGTCAGGGCCAGATTGATGACCAACAAGACGGGTGAAAATGATTTTTTCTCAGGCGTAGACATGGGAGGAAGAGAAATAGGGGGCTGGGGTTTGTCGATGAGAATTTTGGCGCGGGAGGATGATCGTATTAGCCTCCTTTCGGCACAAATCGACCGACAGCAAATGTTTTGGTGTCGGTAGCAAAGGTTATTAGCCGAACAAGAGGGCGAATAGGGTTTGCTCCCAAGTAAACTGTGCGCCAGCTTCCGTGCGTGGTAACACCTGTGGACAATGCCAAACAAAGCCGCGAGCTCGTACAGCAGCTCCGGGAATCCGATATCTATCGTGATTATGAAAAGGCATTTCGGGAAACCACCGGCCTGCCGATCAACCTGCGGCCGATCGAGGCGTTCGATCTCCCGCATCATGGTGATCCGAAGGAAGCTCCGTTTTGCGCGCTCATGGCCCAAACCAACCAGAGTTGCGCCGCTTGTCTCCAATTACAGAAGCGCGTCGAAATCGAAGCCTGCTTGGAACCAAAGACACTCAAATGTTTTGCCGGATTGTGCGACTCCGCTGTGCCCGTGCGAGTGGGGGAGAATCTCGTGGCGTTTCTTCAGACGGGCCAGATTTTACTCCATAAGCCCAATAAAAAAGAATTTAAGAAATTCACCCGCGAGCTCATCAGCTGGGGCGTCGAGGCGGATTTAAAACGGTTGGAAGAAGCGTATTTTCAGACCCGCGTGCTCGAGAAGAAACAATATGAGGCGGTTCTGCGTTTGCTCTCGATCTTCGCCCAGCATCTCGCCTCGCTGAGCAACCAGCTCATGGTGACGGCCAAACAGGCTGAATCTCCGATGGTGACTCGCGCCAAAGTCTACATTGTCGAACATCAGGATGAGCAACTCTCGCTGCGTCAAGTGGCTGGTTCCGTCAACACGAGCGCGTTCTATTTTTGCAAGATGTTCAAGCAGGCGACTGGCCTTACCTTCACCGATTATCTGGCCCGCGTGCGGATCGAGAAGGTGAAAAATCTGCTGATGAACCCGCACAAACGCATCAGCGAAGCCGCGTACGAAGCCGGATTCCAGTCCCTCTCGCAATTCAACCGGGTGTTCCGGAAAATCGCCGGTGAAGCCCCCACGCTGTGGCGCGCGAAATTGTCCGGCGGTTAACCTGAATATTTCATACCTAAAACCTCCCCATCCTTTTCACCGAGGGCACCGAGGCTGACACCGAGGGAGAAGGAGGGTATAAGGTGGGGTAGGTTCTCTCGCTGATGAGCTGGCGTGAACATAAAATCCGAAGCTTGGGTTCTGGTCTTTCGCTCTGTGAACTCTGTGCGCCTCTTTCCGTCTCTGTGTCCCAAGAATTTTTCTTGGTTTGAGTATGAAATGTTCGGGTTAAGCGTCCATTTTCCCTGTAACGGTCGCGGCCGTCGTGCGTTTCGTCCGGCATTTTAGGCTGTCGCGCACCTGGCAAACGGCACACAAAGTTTCGATCTCCTGCTGTGCTTTGATGTGATAGATCGTCAGGATCGCATCACATGTGGCGGCGTCGAACCGCTGGCGCAGGGCCGCGTGCAAGGCGAGTTCACCTGTCGCATAATAATTCAACAAGGGATTTAGGCCGCACTCACAGTGTTTCTGCAGGGGGGCCAGCAGCACGGGGGCGCGTTGCTCCAGCTCTTGAGCGAATGGTGGTGCACGCTTTTGACGACATGGGTGATGGTCTCATCCATCAAGTAGGTGAGCGTGTCGGGATGGCCCAGCGGAGAAAGGGTGGGCTCGGCCCGTAGCAATGCCCCCCACTCGCGCTTGATGGCGGGTCGTAGCAATTCCACTTGGTCAATAACACTCTGATCCACAGCTCAAGCTTGCCCTATTCGACCTGTACTCGCGCGGCATCGCTTGCGCAAGGGTGTGCATATCTTGAATCAGCGTAACACGGCCGAGGATGGGACGAACCTGCGCATCGATTGCGCAAGATCAGGGAAATTAATCGCAACGGATGCGCAGTCAGGCGGCGCGATTTGGTTGATACTCCTCCCCGACATACCACGCCATGTCCGTTATACCGATTACCCTATTCTTTAGCCTGCTGCTGGCCGGCCTCTTCGTTGTGCTCTTTGCGCGCGAACAACGCCGTCGCCGGTTTGCCAGCAACGAGCGCGATTCACTGCTCCCACTGGCCGATGAAACGCCTCGGCTTGCTGGCCCCAGTGACAAGCCTGCGCGGGAAAATAGGGGAGCGAGCTTGCTCGCGACGGCGCACGTTGTGAGTCGCGAGCAAGCTCGCTCCCACCCGCAAAGCGTCGCTGAGCGCGACCACGCACAGGACGAGGCGCACGACCACGACGAGGTGCACGACCACGATCACGATCACGCCCATGATCACGCGCACGGCAAAAATCATCACCACCACGGCAAAGGCCCTTGCGGCTGCGAGAGCGGCGTGCGTCCGCCTTGCTCCGGTTGTCTGCGGCGCACCGCTGCGGCAGCGACTCCTCTCTCTGTACCCTCACCGCTTGCTTGATTTCCCACGCCACTCCCATGACCGGTCAAAAAACCACCATCAAATTCAATGATAAGATCGTCCGGCAATTCATGCTGGCCTCCATTATTTGGGGCGCCGTCGGCATGCTGGTCGGTGTTCTGATCGCGACGCAGCTCAATTACTGGCAGGCCAACTTCGGCCAAGCCTGGCTGAGCTTCGGCCGCCTGCGCCCACTGCACACCAACGCCGTCATCTTCGCCTTCGTCGGCAACATGATGTTCGCTGGCGTCTACTACTCGACGCAGCGTCTCGTGAAAGCCCGTCTCGCGAGCGATTTCCTCTCGGCTCTGCACTTCTGGGGCTGGCAGGCGATCATCGTTGCCGCGGCCATCACCCTGCCGCTCGGTCTCACCCGCGGCAAGGAATACGCTGAGCTTATCTGGCCCATCAATATCGCGGTCGCCGCCATCTGGGTCGTCTTTGCGGTGAACTTTTTCTGGACCCTCGCGCGCCGAAACGAAAAACATCTCTACGTCGCCATCTGGTTTTACATCGCGACGATCATCACGGTGGCGATGCTCTACATCGTTAACCATCTCTCGATCCCGACTTCGCTCACGCACAGCTATCCGATTTTTGGCGGCGTGCAGGACGCGCTGGTCCAATGGTGGTACGGCCACAACGCCGTGGCGTTCTTCCTCACCACTCCGATTTTGGGCATTATGTATTATTTCCTGCCCAAGGCGGCGGAGCGCCCCGTGTATTCGTATCGTCTTTCGGTGATCCATTTCTGGTCGCTCGTATTTCTCTATATCTGGGCCGGCCCGCACCATCTCCTCAACACCGCTCTGCCCAACTGGCTCCAACTGCTCGCGATGACGTTCTCGCTCATGCTCTGGGCGCCGTCTTGGGGCGGCATGCTTAACGGCCTGCTCACGCTGCGCGGCGCATGG
>JANYCF010000189.1 GCA_025360455.1 Opitutaceae bacterium
CTGTAATGCTCTTTTGCGTCCGGCCCGACCTTATCAAAGAGGAAACGCTGGATGAAATCGGCGAAGTCTCGGGCCGGTCCCGGCAGGCGGTGCATCAACTGGCGGACAGCTTCCGCGCCACCACGGGGCTGCAATCATGAACCCGGTCCCAGTTCTCGCTGTTGCGACGGAAATCAACCGTCTGCATGAGCAGGCGAAAGCGCAGTCGGTCCAATCCCGGCAAATGCTTAACGGGGCGCTGGACGCCGCCTGGCAGGCCGGCCATCTCCTGCGGTCAGAAAAGCAGCGGGTGCGCCGGCGCATGGGCCGGGGTGCATGGATGCTCTGGCTGGAGGCAAATTTCTCGGGCACGCCGCGGACGGCGCAACGCTACATGCGACTGGCTCAAAGCGTCACAGACGTGACATTCATGCAGGGAATGAGCCTGCGCCTCGCTTATGCGAGGCTGGGCATCGCGACCGAGTCGAAATCCCCGGCCAAACGCTCGCTGGCGCATAGGCTGCCGCGACACCTTGTTCTCACCAACAAGCTCGTCCGCGCGCTCGAAAACCAGACGGACAAAGCTGGTCCTGAACAAAGCGAAGCCTACCGGCGCGATCTGCGAGTCCTGTATGAAAAGCTTCGCCCGTGGTTTGAAGCAGTCGGCCCGCATGCTCCCGCGCTTGCGAAATTCAGGTCTTCGGTGTGTGCTCATCGCGCATGAGTCCCCCCGCTTCACCGTCGCGCGACCACAGCCACGAACGGCGCACGCGCTCCTTTGTCCACCTGCTGGCCGACATATGCCGCCGGTTTCCCGATTTGGAGGAATGGTTGCTGGAAGATTTCAGCAGAAATGGGAAAACCCGGACAAACTTCCGCGAACTGGTGGACAAAGGCGAACTGCCCGGCGAGGACGGAGAGGACGGCCTCGCCGCGATTGCCGGCGAGGTTCGCGGGTGGTCGGAAGAGCGGACTCGGCAGCGGGCAAAGTATCCGCCGGAAACCTCACGTTTCTACGGCGGGCTGACCCGTGATGAAATGGAATCACTCATTGCTCGTTACGAAGCACGCACGATCAGTCTCGACGTTTTCCTCCTCGCGCGAGACTGGCGCAAGGCAGGTTCCTCCGCCGCAGCATCACCCAAAATGCTGCGGCGCGGTGCTCGCTTCCTGACGGCTGTATCCGACTCAGCCGACAAGAAACTGCTTCATCAATACGGTTGCGCCCTTGATGTGCTGGCCAGTTTGGAAGCCGGCAAGCTTCGCACTTCGTTTGGCTATGCCGATTGGTGGAAACTGCACGCACTGGTTTACATGATGCGTCACCCCCGGAAAGGCTACCGCACCCGCGAGGTGCGGGCGCATTTGGCCAGACACGGCTTGGAAATCAGCTCATTGTATTTTCAGCGCTTCTGCAAACTGCACGGCATCGCCCGTGACGAACGCGCGGGCCGTCCGCGTGCCAAGCCGTCGCACGCTGCGAGCTAATTGGAGCGCTGGGTCGCAGGATACGGCGCGGTGCATCAGCGATATAATAGCGATAGGGCCAGCCGCCTCGCGTCCTGAATTCTCCGCCGGAACTCGGAAAAAAGAATTCGCTTGGGTCCGCCAAATGGCTTTCCTCGTGGGAAACAGGCATTCCCATCGGCTCGCAAAACTTATGGCTCTCAAGCCCCCCCCTTTCCCCGTCGCGGTCAGTTCGGTCGCCGGTGCTGAGCCGGAAAAGGCGGCTGCGCGGTTTGTGCGCGCTTGTGCCGAGGCTGTGGCCTTGTCGCGGGCGCAATTGCTGGCGATAGCCTTGGCGCGCGGTTGCCGGCACTATGCGGGTTTGTGGCCGGAATTAAAACCGGCCGACACCGCGGACTTTCCCCACGAAATCCTCGGGGTCGCGCTTTTGGCCGGGCCGGCGGATGTGGCAACCTTTCAAGCGATTCGGTGCGGCGCGATGGTGTTGAGTGATCTGGGCAATAACCCTGCACGGATAACCGAAGCCAGCAGTCAATTGGGATTAACCGCGCGTGTCGCCCATGTGGCCCGGTTGGGCCGGGCGGCGGACGAACACGCCGAATTTTGGGACCGGATACTGTCGGCCCTTCCGCCCACCGCGAACGAGGAAAGTGACTTTCTGCCCGGAATCTCCCGGTTGGTATCCGAAACCAGAATCGCCGGCCCGGGATTCGGGCGGTTGCGGGTGTGGCTGCGGACGAATTACCAGCCATGAATTCCGCGCAGAAGATCGCGGAAACCTTGGATCGTCATTTGGAACAACCGACCGAAGTCGTGGTATTCGGTGCGGGAGCCCTGCTCCTTGACCCGAAATATGCAGTCCAACTGCAAGGCCGGATGACCAATGATATTGATGTCATTGTGCCCACTGAGCGGGAACTGCATCTCGATGCCGATAAATCGTTTTGGTCGGCGGTGGAGAAAACGAATGCCGAGTTGGAGTCCCAGGGTTTTTATATTACCCACATCTTTCCGGAAAGAGAGGTCGCCTTGACGCCCGAGTGGAAGAGTCATTTGGTTCCGCTGTCTCATCCCGAGTTTTCCAAACTCAAGCTGGTACGTCCGCGGGTGCTTGATTTGGTTGTGACAAAAATGGGCAGGGGTGACGCGCAGGACTGCGTGGACGTCCGCACTATGCTGCAATTGCACCGGGCGGTGACCGGACAAAAGATCAGTGAGCGGGAGATTGCCGACGCGGCCACTCGGGCACGGGTTCCGACTATCTACCGGGACATTTTCCCCAAAGCTTCCGCCCAAGTCATCGCGGTCGCTCGCGAGCTGGCCTCACGCGAAGAAATCAGCCCACAGGTTTTGCCTCCCCAGCAAAGACTGCGCGAAAACAAAGGCCCGCGATTCCGCCCATGACGATTGGTAGGCCGTCCACGACGCAGGTTCGCCCATGTTGCGAATTATAAGTGGGGTCTGGGGCGCACTCGAATCCATTGGGGAAAGCGGTTCAATTGATGGATATTGCCAAGAGTGCTGGCGCTAAGAATTTTTCGATAGCTGCCGAAGAAGATCCAAACAAGATTAAGAAATAGTAGGTTAGTAAAAAATGAGTGCAGTAAAAAAGCCAGTGATAGTTAGTACAGG
>JANYCF010000216.1 GCA_025360455.1 Opitutaceae bacterium
AGGCAGGGACGCCTGCCGCTACTCCGGACCGCAATAAGAGACGTTCTCCTGTATTTGCGCGACCAAGTTACTAAGTTAGTGCCTATTGGGCGCCCCCACCCACAAGAATCTTATTGGCCCATGCTTTAGAAATTATCTGCGTCGGCTGGACAGAGATTCGTGCTCCCGCTAGGTTTTTCGCATGACCCCTTCCTTCTCTTTCATCACCGCCAATTTTGTCGCCCGTCAGAATGACTATAAGATCACCGGTTGGATGATGGGGGACAATGCGGTCAATGCTTGGTTTGCCCCGTTGGAAACTTATCAGGCGCGCTTCGAGGCGATGTTACTCGAGGTGAAAGCACTGGGGTTTTCCTCGATGGATCTGTGGGCGGCGCACCTGCATTTTCGCTGGGCCACCTTGCAACACGTCGAGATCGCCAAATCACTGCTCGCCAAACATGGCTTCGCCGTCCGCAGCTACGCGGCGTGGGTGCCGGGCGATCCGAGTGATCTGCACGCCGCTTGCCGGGTATGCGCGGCCTTGGATATCCCTTATATTTCAGGACACATTGAACTGGTGGCCAAGGAGCGGATCGTCGCGGTAGCTATTCTTCGTGAGCATGGCGTGGCCTATGCCATCGAGAATCATCAGGAGAAAAGTATTGCGGAGATTCGCGCCCGGCTGGGGGAGGGCGATGAGGATGTGGTGGGTGTGGCGCTGGACACCGGGTGGTGCGCCACGCGAAAATGGGATGCGTTGGCGGGAGTGAAGGAATTATACTCCCGGATTTTTTGTGTGCATCTCAAGGATGTGAAAGCGCCGCGGCCGGAAAAAACCGGTCTCGAATTTACTGATATGGGGCACGAGACCTGCCGGCTGGGCGACGGCGTGGTGCCGGTGCGCGCGGTGTTGCAGGAATTGCGTGAACGGGGCTTTCGCGGACCGATCAGCATCGAGCACGAGCCGGAGGAATTTAATCCGAGCAATGATATCCGCGAAGGACGCGAGCTGGCTGAACAATGGTGGGCGGCGATTGAGATCAAGGAAATCGCTCCGCCGCTGCGGGTGGTGGTGGTGGGCTGCGGCAACATCGCGACTGGTTACGGTGAGGCGATGCTCAAGCGGAGGGAGATCAAGATTTTGGGCGCGAGCGATATCGACCAGTCCCGGGCCTGGGCTTGGGCGCAAAAGCACGGCGGTTGTGCCTACGCGTCGCTCGATGAAGTGTTGGCTGATCCGCAGGTCGAGGCCGTCGTGAATCTGACGATCCAGCAAGCGCACGTCGAAGTGGTCACGCGTTGTTTGAATGCCGGCAAGCATGTGCATTCGGAAAAACCTTTGGCGTCCACTTATGCCGAAGCCCGTGGACTGGTTGCCCTGGCCGGAGCGAAAGGCCTGCGCTTGAGTTGTGCGCCGGTGACGTGGCTGGGCGAAGCGCAGCAGACGGCGTGGAAACTGATTCGCGACGGACGCATCGGCACGCCACGCGTGGCGTATGCGACGGTGGATTGGTCACGCATCGAGCAATGGCATCCGAACCCCGCGCCGTTCTATGCGGTAGGACCTGTGGCCGACGTAGGCGTATATCCGATCGCGTTGCTCACGGCGTGGTTTGGCCCGGTGGCACGCGTCATCGCCGGTGGTGGCGTGATCATGTCCGATCGCACGACAAAGGACGGCAAGCCCTTCAAGCTCACCACGGAAGATTGGACGGTGGCGGTGTTGGAGTTCGCAGGCGGACTGCGTGCGCGGTTGACGTCGAATTTCTATGTCGGCGATCCTGCGGAGAATCGCGCGGCTTTGGAAATTCACGGCGACACGGGTTCGATTTCTACAGCATGGTTTTCCGCGTCCTCCCCGGTGCGGCTGGGAAAGTTTGGCGAGAAATATCGGCGCGTACCGCCGGTGCGTCCGGCAGCCGGATTTGGCGAATGGTACTGCGACTGGAGTGCCGGGGTGTACGAGCTCTGGCGCGCGTTGCGGAACCACCAGCCGCATCCGACCGGAGCGGCCCACGCGGCGCACGTGGTCGAGGTGATTGCCTCCGTGCATCAATCCATCCGCGAAGGGAAAGCGGTGGGAATTCAGAGTACATTCCCGGCACCCCAGCCGTTGGCTTGGGCGAAGTCATGAATCCTGTAACTGCGTTTGAGGGCTCCGCCTGAAAACGTGGCGGATGGTACGTGCGAACCACGTTGTCGCTGGCGCTTCCCGTTCGACGGCATGGCCACAAGGGCCAGGCCTACCTTGAAAACATTGAAGACGGCCCAGCCGAGAGATGCCGTCCGCTTGACGGAAAAATAGTTGTCGGACAACGTGTAGTCATGAAAATAAATATCCACACGTTCCTCCGTGAGTTCGCCACGTTCAAGGAGATGGCGCGCCGAGGAGAGATCGTGCAGATCGAAGATCGGGAAGGTAAGTTTCTCTTTACGGCGGTCGGGGTGCGCAAGACGCTACTGGGCGCCGGTCGTGGCAAATTGATCATCAAGGGTGATATTACCGGCCCGACGCTGAAGAACAGTGCCTGGAAACCGTCGTTGTGAAGATTCGGATAAAATATCTGCTGGATACGCATACTTTTCTTTGGGCGGCCTATGCTGAAGATCGTCTGGGGAGAGAAGCGGCGAGGGTTATCGCGGTGACGCCCCGCGAGCAACTGGCCATATCCGATATCAGTCTGCAGGAGATTGGGCTGCTGGTTAATGCTGATCGGATTTCGTTTTCTGAAAAACCAGAAAATGCAGTGCGTGATTTACTGGAATTCCTGACCGTACTGACGATCAGCCTCGAAGCCGGTTTGTTGGCTCCTTCACTCGCTCTGCCGCACGGCGATCAGTTCGGCCGGATCATCACCGCGACTGCGAAGATTCATAAACTGACTCTGATCACCAAGGACGCGAACATCACCGATGCGGGAATTGTGACTACGATCTGGTGAGCGCGATCGAAGATTGCTCCCAGTGCCTTCGAAGCGTCTTGGAGGCAAACCGCTCCACCTTGGGAATCGTCAGTGCTCCGGTTCTACATCGAGACCGCATTGCGATAGGCGTCCAATAAGGCGTGGGCCATACTCGGCAGGAGCAACGTGCCGCTCTTCCGCCAACAATAGGACATTGGTGTTCCCAAAAGAATGTTGATCAACAATGCCACGCCAATGAAGCCCAAGTCTCGTGACGGGTAGAGAAATACTAGAGGCAGATGCCAGATGCCCCAAAGCAGTGAAACGAACATGGCAGAAAGCAAATTATCCAGCCTAGTGCCCTGGGCCGATGCGACATGGCTGTCGATGGCACCGCGGAAGGCGACTTCCTCGACCACAAATCCGGCAAGAGTCATACAAAAAAAGTCCGAGAATAATATTGGTATCTTACCCGCAGCAACTCTGACGGAGTGAGCTGACGCGCTTCCCCAGATTGCCATGATAGCAAACCAACCACATCCGAAAAACAACGCTGTGACGAAGCTCGGGATCGCGGAACGTAACCGGATCAGACTCTGGTGCCGCAGGGCCACAGCAAATGGAATTATCCCTGCTGCGGCCACAAGAAACATGCTGCTGTAGGATCGTATCCCGGAGTAATTAGCCCAAGCAGGTAAAAGTAAGACGGCCGATGCGATGACAATGCTGCTGGCATTGAGCCGAAAGGTAGTCGCGTCCCGAGCCCAGAGTTGTCGGAGCGGACGGCGGACCACCAGGAGCTGGAATCCTATAACCAAGGGTATCCCGAGCAGGAGATAGCTAGTACCGCCGAGGTGAAAAAAACAACCGCACGTCATCCACACCAGAACTAAGCCGATGCATTCCAGGTAGCGGCGTGCCTTGGCATAACCCGGTAACGTCGGGCGTTCGTGAGGTGCGGTCATAGAAAAGCCCGATACTTAACGCAGCTTCGCTGCGGCGTGCCGGATGGCGCGCTGGTAGGCGGTGAGGCCAGGGTCTTCGGTCGTGTCGCAGAGCGTTTCGATCAGGAGCTGCAGGGCGGCGGTGTGCTGACCGAGTTCATGCAGGGCGAGGGCGAGGAAGACATCGAACTCGCGGTTCTCGGGAAACTGATTTTTCCCGGAACGCAACACCTCGACGGCGCGGGCTTGCTGGCCGAGCGCACGCAGGGTGTTGCCGAGACCGAGCAACGCACTGGAGAGCTCGTTGGGGGCGAGACCGAGTGCGACGGCTTTCTCGTAATAAGGCAGGGCGTCAGTGAAGCGACCGAGCACATCGCAGCTCCAGGCGAGCTGATGGTTGATCTCGGCGATGTTCGGGTGGCGCTCGTCGAGTGACTTCAGGCGTGGAATAATTTCCTGCGACTGTCCGTGCGCCCGGGCACCGAGGATGGCTTCGAGTTCGTCTTTCCAGGGCATTTAATTTTACAGGAGGAAACAGAGGAAAGGCGGGAGGGATGATTTTTGCAGGAGCCTGTTTACCTGTTCGGCGAGCTCAGGGCCCAGAGCCTGTCGTGGGGCAGGCGACACGAACTTCCGTTGACGGACTACGGTCTGAGTCGCCTGTAAACAGGCTCCTACAAAGTGGCTCAGCTGGCCTTCGGTTGGTTGGGCTGAGTCGGTGCGGCGGTGACGACACGTTTCTCTGGCAGGGCGCGCGTGGCCACTTCGGCCGAGAAGCGGGCGATGAGGCTGGCGATGGTGTGAACACCTTCGTCGCCTTTCGCGCGGGATCGCACGGAGGCGCTTTGGGTTTCCTCTTCCTTGCCGCCGAGCACGAGCACGTACGGAATCTTGTCGAGCTCGGCGGTACGGATCTTCGCGCCGAGTTTGCCGGTATGCATGTCGATCGAGGCGCGGAGGCCGGCCCCGAGGAGCTGGTTCAGCGTGGCCTTGGCGTAGTCGAGGCCCTTATCGCTGATCGTGACGAGACGGATCTGCTCGGGCGCGAGCCAGAGCGGGAAGTCACCGCCGAAGTGTTCGATGAGCACGCCGCAGAAACGTTCCATCGAACCGAAGGGCGCACGGTGGATCATCACCGGGTGGTGCGACGTGTTGTCGGCGCCGATGTAGGAAAGGTTGAAGCGGACCGGAAGCACGTAGTCCACCTGGACGGTGCCGAGCTGCCATTCGCGGCCGATGACGTCTTTGATGACGAAGTCGATCTTCGGGCCGTAGAAGGCGGCCTCGCCGGGCTCTTCGGTGAAAGGAACGCCGAGAGTTTTCGCGGCTTCGCGGCAGGCATTCTCGGCGATGTCCCACTTGGCGGGATCGCCGGCGAACTTGTTGCCGTCGGGATCGCGCAGGCCGACGCGCACGCGGTAATCGGACATGCCGAGTGTGGTGAGCACGGTCTTCACCAAGGAGAGACAGCCGATGATTTCCTGGCCAACTTGTTCCGGCGTGCAGAAAAGATGGGCGTCGTCCTGCGTGAAACCGCGGACGCGCGTCATGCCGTTGAGTTCGCCGGATTGTTCCCAGCGGTAAACGGTGCCGAACTCGGCGAGACGCACCGGAAGATCGCGGTAGGAGTGCGGCTGTGAGGCGAAGATCTTGATGTGGTGCGGGCAGTTCATCGGCTTGAGCATGAAGCCGCTGATAAGCTGATCGTCGGGGAGAATGCGGTCCTTCGTGATGGTTTCCTTGCCGGTGCGGGCGTTGATGTCGCTGGCGAACTTCGCGGAAACCGCCTCGATGCGGTTCGCCATTTCGGCACACGAGCAGCCGGAGGCGGTGAGCTGATCGAGAAATTCTTTCTCCACGATCGGGGCAAACTGCGACTCCTTGTAGTACGGAAAATGGCCGGACGTTTTGTAGAGCGCGAGGCTGCCGATGTGTGGCGTGAAAACTTGGGAGTAGCCCTGTTTTTTCAATTCACCGGAAATGAAATCCTGCAGTGCCTGACGAAGAATGGAGCCATTCGGCGTCCAGAGAATGAGGCCTTGGCCGACTTCCTCGTCGATGTGGAAAAGTTTCAACTCCTTGCCGAGCTTGCGGTGATCGCGGAGTCGGGCCTGTTCGAGTTGCGTGAGGTAGTTGGCGAGTTCGTCCTTCGAGGCGAAAGCGGTGCCGTAGATGCGTTGGAGCTGCTTGTTGGTCTCGTCGCCGCGGTGATAGGCACCCGCGATGGAGAGGAGCTTGAACGCTTTGAGTTTGGACGAATAGCGGACGTGGGAGCCGGCGCAGAGATCGGAGAATTCGCCGTTGGTGTAGAAAGAAATGGCTTCGCCGGCGGGAATGTCGGCGAGACGTCCGAGTTTGTAGCGTTCTTGGCCGCTGGCCCGGATGATTTGCTCGGCCTCGGCGCGCGGGACTTCCTTGCGGGTGAAGGACTGATTCTCGTCGATGACTTCTTTCATCTTGGCCTCGATCTTGGCGAGGTCTTCCATCGTCAGCTTATGGTCGAGATCGATGTCGTAGTAGAATCCGCTGTCGGTGGGTGGCCCGATGTCGAGTTTGGCCTCTGGGTAGAGGCGGAGGACGGCAGTCGCCAAGACGTGCGAGCACGAGTGGCGGATTTCTTCGAGGGGAGACATCGACATGGTGGGTGTTGGTTTTGGTCCTGCTTACGATGCAGGGCCGAAACACTATTTGGCCATAGGGTTTGGCCGGGTGTCAATGCCGGGGAAGGGAGGGGAAAGAGAGTTTTCTATTTAGTCACAGAGGCCGAGGAGGGGCACAGAGGACACGGAGGATTGCTCTCTTCGCCGTGAACTCGGTGAGGGCGTCGTGCCTACGTCGTGAAAAGTAAATTGCTTCGCGGCAGAAGTCTGTCATGGGTTTTCGATATGAACGACGATCTGCGCGCCTTGCTGGCTAATCCGGAAGTTTATCCGGTGGAACTGACCCTCACGAGCGGTAGCAAGATCAAGATCGTCCACCCGGATTACGTCCATTATTCAGGGAAGCTAGGGAAAATATTTTTCTATCCGCAGGAGTCTGGCGGCGGTATTTTCGAAATGATCTTTCCTGAGCAAATCGCCAAGATTCGCGCGAAGGTGAAGAAAAGTGCGGCGTAGTGCTTACTTCTTCAATGGCTCCAGCGTGTAACCGTCCTTGCCGTCCTTCATGTTCCAGCCGGCGGCGGTCAGCTCTTTGCGGAGGGCATCGGCCCCGGCCCAGTCCTTGGACTGCTTCGCGGCCCAGCGCTTTTCGGCGAGGGCGGTGATGGCAGCGGGTGCTTCAAGCTTTAGATCTTGAGGGCGAAGATCGATGCCTAACACATAGAGTACTTTGCTGAATGCGTTAAATTCATCAAGACTGTGATTCGTAGTCTCTCCGCGATTTGAATCTGCAATAGCAAGAGTTAGGAAGAACCGACCAAATGCTTCTGGGGTATTGATGTCATCCCAAAGACTGTCTCGGGTTTTCTCGAAAGTTAACCAAGAAGGACTACTTAGGCATTCAGTTGAGTAGAGATCGCCAATGGATTTTCCTGCAGCCTTGCAGAAATACGATGCGGTTCGGTAAATAGACTTTAGCGCGCTTTCTGCGGCATGCATTGAATCCAGTGAGAAATTCAGCTGCTTGCGCGGATGTCCCATCAGCAACGCGTAGCGCAGCGCCATCGGGCTAAAACCTTTCGCGACCAGCTCGTCGAGCGTGTAGAGGTTGCCGAGGCTCTTGGACATTTTCTTACCGTCCACGAGCAGGTGTTCGCTGTGGTACCAGTGATGCGCGAACGTCGTGCCGTTGCAGCATTGGCTCTGAGCGAGTTCGTTTTCGTGGTGGGGAAAAAGCAGGTTCACGCCGCCGGTGTGGAGATCGATGGTGTCGCCGAGATGTTTCTTGCTCATGGCGCTGCACTCGATGTGCCAGCCGGGACGGCCGCGGCCCCATGGACTTTCCCAGGCGTTCGCGCCGTCGTCGGGCTTGTAGGCTTTCCAGAGCGCGAAATCGCTGACGTCTTCCTTTTCGTCGGCGTCGGCGGCCTGCGATTTGCCGGAGAGGGCGCTGCCGACCTGGAGTTCGCGTTCCTTCACCCGGGAGAGCGCGCCGTAGCCATCGAACGAGGAAACTTTGAAATACACGGAGCCGTCGGCGGCGCGATAGGCGTTTCCTTTCTGCATGAGCACGTCGATCATATCGACCTGCTCCTTGATGTGGCCGGTGGCGGTGGGCTCGATGTGCGGTGGCAGGCAATTCAAGGCGGCGCAGTCGGCGTGAAATTTTTCGGTCCACTGTTTCGTGACATCGGCCAGCGGACGGCCTTCGTCGCGGGCGCGCTTGATCGTCTTGTCGTCGACGTCGGTGAGGTTGCGGACGTGTTTCACCTTGTCGGCGCCGAATTCCAGTTCGAGCAGGCGGCGGATGACGTCGTTCACGACGAAGGTGCGGAAATTGCCGATGTGGGCCGGGGCGTAGACGGTCGGGCCGCAATTATAGAAGCGGAAAATGCCATCCGGTTGGGCGGGCTTGAGCTCGCGCGGGCTGCGGGTGAGTGAGTCGTGGAGGCGGATGGGCATTTAAGGATGGGAATTAGCCACAAAAGCCCCGGCAGGATCAACCACGGATTACCGAATCGCCAAGGCAGTTTTTTTTAACCACTAAGCCACACTAATGGGCCACTAATACGGAATGATGTCGTTGAGGGTTGGGGTCTGATCGGGATTAGTAAAACGCGGCGGGCCCAGCGGTCCCGCCCTACCCCCAGCAGGCTTTTTAGACGCCCTCTTAGTGGTTAAACTGGCTCGGATCGGAATCACGGCTTGAAAAGATAAGCGTGAAAAAACGACGGAGTGTGGTTTACTGGGCTTTCCCCCGCCATGGCTAAAAAATTCGAACTTAATTTGACCCAACGTCCGCGGCGCTTGCGTCGCCAGCACAGCCGGCGCGCACTGGTGGCCGAGACTGTCCTACGGGCGGAAGATTTGATCGCTCCGCTTTTTGTGGTGGAGGGCAAGGGCGGCCGCGAGGAGATCTCGTCCATGCCGGGCGTCTTCCGGCACAACATCGTCGATCTCGTGAACGAGTGTCGTGAACTCCACGACCTAGGGATTCCGGCGGTGGCGCTTTTTCCCAAGCTCGATTCCGAGTTGAAAGACGCGGAGGGCTCGGAGGCGCTCAACGAGGATACGCTGGTTTTGCGCGCGGTGCGGGCCGTGAAGAAAGCTGTGCCCGAACTGACGGTGATCACGGATGTCGCGCTGGATCCGTACACGAATCACGGCCACGACGGCGTGCTTACCAAGGCGCTCGACGACGTGGATAACGACCGGACCGTGGAAATTCTTTGTGCGATGGCCGTGCTCCAGGCGAAAGCCGGCGTCGATTTTGTGGCGCCGTCCGACATGATGGACGGACGCGTGGGCGCGATCCGGAAGGCGTTGGATGCGGCCGGTTTCACGGGCACGGGCATTCTGGCATACTCGGCGAAATACAATTCGGCGTACTACGGACCGTTTCGCGATGCGGTGGGCAGTGCGCGGGCCGCCGGTACCAATTTGCTCAGCAAAGCCACCTATCAGATGAATCCGGCGAACCGCCGCGAGGCTATCCGTGAGGTGCAGCTCGATATCAGTGAAGGTGCCGACATTGTGATGGTGAAACCCGCGGGGCCTTATCTCGATATTATCCGCGAAGTGCGCAACGCGACTCGTACCCCGGTGGCGGCCTATCAGGTCTCCGGGGAATATTCGCAGATCAAGGCGGCGGCTGAATTGGGTTGGCTCGACTTGGTGCGTTGCCGCGATGAAGCGCTGCTCGCGATTAAGCGCGCCGGAGCCGATATGATTTTGACCTACTTCGCGAAGGACGTGGCGAAGGCGCTGAAGGGGTAGAGGCGCGCTTACCCATTGGTTGAGGTGGAGCCCGGCCTTTGAACCACTCCGCTGAGTTAAGGGTGAAGGCGTGGCGTTCGATGGTCGTCGGTATTGTTTGGCGTAGCCACAGGCCTCCGGGCCTCTGTGGGATTCTGCGTGCATGGCGTCCGTCTCGCAAAACTCGGCAGGCAGGGACGCCTGCTGCTACTCCGAACCGATGCAACGGAGAATGGTCTTAAGTCAACGTCAGTGGGCCTCTGGACGGGCTTTTTCGACGGACATTATACAAACCCGTCCGGAGGCCGGGTTCCACCTTCAGGACAACTCATTCGCCAGATCGCCGCAGCAGCGCGACGTAGAAGCCGTCGCTGTTGCGCGTGCCGGGGAGGAGTGTGGAGCCGAGGCCGTCGGAGACCGCGCCCCAGTCGCGGACCGGTCGCTCTGCTTTAAATTCGACGTGCGTTTTTAGAAACGCGGCGATCGTGTCGTGATTTTCCTGCCGGCTTAATGAGCATGTGGCATAAACGAGCCAGCCACCCGCGCGGACGCGTGGGGCATTGGCGGTGAGAATCTGGAGCTGAAGTTTCGCAAACTCCGCGAGCATGGCGGGCTGCGTGTACCATTTCATGTGCGGCATCCGCCGCCACGTACCAGTGCCGGAACAGGGCGCATCGATCAGCACGCCGTCGTAGTCGGAGGCGGATTTATTCGTGATCCGGACATTGGACAGTTTTGCTCGGGTGGCGCGGTCGCGCAATTCTTCGAGCATCGCGGGGCGGATGTCGGTGGCGTCAACACGGCCGGTGTCGCCGAGCAGGCGCGCGAGCTGTAAGGTTTTTCCACCCGCACCGGCGCAGGCATCGAGCCAGAGCTGGCCGGGGGTGATCGGTGCGTGATGGAGCACGAGTTGCGAACTGAGATCCTGGATTTCGAC
>JANYCF010000299.1 GCA_025360455.1 Opitutaceae bacterium
GCGTTGGCCTCTTGGCCTACGGAACGTTTCATCCACGACAGCCCTTGCTCCCATGCGCCGGCCGCACTGCGCAGCCCGGATTTTTCCGTCACATCCTCGAACTTCCAGTTCCCCAGATTGTGAAACAACCGGCAGCCTTCGATCTTGCACACGACGATGAGATCCGGTCGCCCATCTCCATCGTAATCCCCGATCGCGATCCCGGTGCCAATGGAGCCCAACGCAAATTCCTGATAATGCTCTCCCCACATTTTGGGATCGGCATAACTGTTCACCGTGACGACGCCGCTTTGCTCCGGAGCCACCAGTGAAAATAGCGTCGCGCCGCGCGGACCGGATCGCGAGTTCAAGGCGACTTCGGTCAGGTCGGTTGACGCCGTTACGTCAACCGTCAGAGCGAGAGAAATTAAAAACAGAGAGAGCGTGGGCGCAAACCCGCCGCACGGTCGGGGGCTTTTACAGTTCTGCCCCAGAGTGAGTGGAAAAATCATATAACGTCGGAGTCGGGATTGGTGAGTCAAGATTCGCCAAATTATCACAGCTTACTTCTCCTCGGCAGGTTTATCCGGCATCGAGGCCTTCGGCACGATTCCCATATTCTTCAGTTCCCCATACTCCACCTTGTAACCGGTCTGATAGCGGCGAATCAAGCCGCCGCTTTCCTGCCCGAATTTATGGGAGGCCGTCGCCAACATCGCGGCCAAAGCTTCATCGAATTTATTGTGCTGCGCCTGAATACTGATGCGTGTGGTCCAGAGCAGTTTTTGTTTTTTCTCCTGGGTGGCGGCCCGGAAATCATAGGCGGCCACTATCACATAATATCGTTCCGACTCGATGTCTTCGATCAAATCATTGAAGGCCGTGCCGGCGCCCGCAAACCGGGTTTGGTTGTTTCGCTCGTTGATTTCCTGCATGTAGCCGAGCAACCGGGCATTCGATTCATCGGCCTTTTCGCGCATGCTATTAAACAGCTGCATTTCCATCACCGCTCCCTCCATTTCGCTTTGCGCCGCACTGAGCACACCCGGGTCGGCTGCACCCGTCGGTTCCCGGACGAAACCCACGTTGCTCGAGCCGGTGCCCTTCGCCAGTTTTATCTGGTTCATCGCCGTAAACACATTGGTTTGGGCATTGCGGGTGACCCCATCAGACAGGGGAATCGTCTTGCCCCAGGAGACCACCAGCAGAAGTTCAGCGGATTTCGAATTCTGGGCCAGGTAGTAATGTTGTTTGGCCAGCAGTTTGATCAACATGACCCCAATGGTAGAGAACGGCACCGCATCGATCGTCCCATCCCGGCCCAGACCCGGGGTGTAGCCGCCATTGCTGAGGGCATAATATTCATGTTTGAACGAGCCGTTCGGCAATTTCTGGCGAACGTACCCATTGCTCACCTTGGCAAACAACGCCGTCGTCAATGAATCATCCGACGCGAATGCGGCCAGACTGAGGAAGAGGAGCCCGAGCAGGCTGGCTCCCGTGGCTAGAGAATTATTTTTCATAATTATCGAGGAAGAGTAGGCGGCGACGGCTGATGATGGTGAACGGGAGTTCCTGAGAGCGCAGGCCAGGAAAAATGCGGGAGTATAACTTCACGCGCCACCAACTCACCCTCCCGGATCGAATAACAACGATCCGGATCAAGGCCAGTGATGACCTGGGTCAGGCCGGTTCTGGGCCAGAAAATTTCAACACGCACGATGCTCCGCGCCTGACCCAACCCGATCTCCTGACGCAACGGCGAAGCCCCGAAGTTGGCGCCGCTACCAACGACGCGATGGATGGCGCGCTCCCCCCCTTCGGTCCGGACGACAACCTTGATCCGGGCCCCGAGACCGGGTCGATTCGATTGGACCCCTTCCAACTTGAGCTTGAGCCAGTGATTGCCGTGCCCGGGATTCGCGAAAAGTTGGCTGGGGTAATGATCGCCGGTCAAGGCACCGCCGAGGTGGGAATAAATATCCTGGGTGCCATCGTTGTTCAGGTCGCCGAAAGCGATGGCATGCCCCTTCTGCAACTGGCCAAAACCGCCGGACGTGGTGACATCTTGGAAACGCTGACCGCCGTCATTGCGAAACATGCGGTTGGGAATCAGTGTGCCCAGAGCAGGATCACCCGTGCCCACGTAGAAATCCAACCAACCGTCATTGTCGAGATCACCGAAATTTGCCCCCATGGCATGAAGGATTTTGTACAGACCGGCTGGTTTCGTGACGTCCTGAAAAGTACCGTCGTGGTTGTTGTGGTAGAGTCGCGCGCGTTCCGCCTGCGGTGGGGCAAAGCCGAGATAATCCGCCAAAATATCGCCGGCATTCTGGATTGAATAGCCGGTCACGCAGAGGTCCAGCCAGCCGTCGTTGTCGTAATCAAAGAACCAGCAGGAAAAACTCTTGTTCGGTTCGGTGACCCCGGCTGCAGCGGCCACATTGGTGAAGGACCATTTGGCCTTCGGTGATTTGTCGTTCCCCACCGGCCCATCGTTGCGGAGAAGTATATTCGGGCCCACGAGGGAAGAGAGATACAGATCAGGCCGGCCATCGTTGTTGAAGTCGCCCGTGACCACGGCCTTGACCCAGTCGACGATCGCGACGCCGTTTTCGGCGGCGCATTCGGTGAAGGTGCCGTCGCCATTGTTACGAAAGAGCTGGCACGGATCAACCTCGCCAGAGCCCGGCACCGTTTCATTGCCCACAAAAATATCCAGCCAACCGTCGCCGTTATAATCGAACCACACGGCGGTCTGGTCGGGATGCAAACTCAGCAAGCCGGTTTCTTCCGTCACATCGGTGAAAGTATTGTCCCCATTGTTGCGGAGCAAAGAATCAGGATAACGGCCGGCCTGGCCCAGCCACCCGCCGCGCAACACCAGCACGTCGATCAAACCGTCATTGTTGTAATCACCTTGGATGAGATTGAGCCCACCCGTCAGTCCCGTGAGTCCGGCTGCGTCCGTCAGTTCGGTGAAGGTGCCGTCACCCTGGTTGTGAAAATAGCGCAACTGACTCTTCAAACCCGATCCGGAAATCATCAGATCGAGAAAACCATCACCGTCGAAATCATCCATCACCACCCCCCCGGACATATCATCGATGTCGAGCCCAAGCAAACCAGCCACGTCGGGGAAACGTTTGATGTCGTAATCCGACTGGAATACTGCCGGTGGAATCCGCCACTGCGGCGGCACCTGGTCCGGATATTCCCCAAGGGTCATATAGGCGATGTTGTACAACCAGGCGGCATATGGGCTCGGGGATTTCTCCAGTAATTCCGCCAAGACCGCGATGGCACCGCGCGAGCCGCGTTGCTGTTGGTGAATTCCGCCGCCTTGAATCGGGAGCAAACAGGAATCCGCGTTGTGGTTGCTGAGACAATTTTCCTGTTCGCCCAGCCGCAGGTAACAAAGCGCCTTCAGGAGCAAAAGCTTGGGCTCATCTTCGGGTCTCGGCGTCAGACCCTTTTGCGCCAACATGCGCACATAATCTTCGATTTCGTGCAGCGCCTCCTCGGACTGTCCATTGTTCAACAGCAACCCGGCGTACGGCATCTTGAGGCCGATCACCGCTTCAGTTGTTTTGACTGCAGCAATTTTTTCCCGATATAAAGCCACGCCTTTGTCCGCAAAAAATGGCATGAGCATCGGATCCATGTCGTGCCCGAGCAGTGACAATCGCTCGACCATGCGTTTCGTACCGGCGGACTGCGGCTTGGGGGGCAGCGCAGGCAGACAGAATTCAGGAGCTGGCGGGGATATGGTTTTCCCTCCCGCACCCACCTGAGGAACATCAACGGTCAGCGCAAACGACGTGCTGATCCACGCCAGCAAACCCAACGCAGCCAACCCTGACCGTCCTATAGCATGACCTTGAAACCCAAGACGGATTCTCGCGGACTTGCAGGGGGAAAGTGACGTTTGATTCATTCGTGAGACATACTTTCGGCACCGGGCTTACAATGAAAGCTCTCTGCTGCTCTCATTGTATGGCAAAATCCAGCGAGGCCGGCACGGGAGCGGCCAGCGGATGGTTGGTGGTGGTGCCGTTGGGCCAGCGGATACGGATGCGGCGGGGCGGATTGGTTATCGGATAACCGAAGAAACACGCGGCACTGGACTGACTGGCGTAGCC
>JANYCF010000312.1 GCA_025360455.1 Opitutaceae bacterium
CTCCAGCTCAAGCGCGGCTACGGAATTTTCATGCCGCTCTGGTCCCCCGGCGGTCAGCGTGCTGGCCCGCGCCATCACGCACCGGAGTGCGATCAAGGTCGCTGACTTACCCACCCACTTGAAGCCGGGTTATGCCGGATAGGCCCTGAGATTGAGCGCCCAGGTGTGCTAACCCAGCAGCTTCAGCGCCATCTGGGTCGACTGGTTGGCCTGGCTGAGCATGGCGGTGCCGGCTTGCACCAGCATATTGTAGCGCGCCAATTGGGTGGATTCTTCCGCCACATCGACATCGATGATCCGACTCGTCGCGGCCTCGAGGTTGCCTTTGTTCACGGCCAGCAATTCCGAGGCATAACCGAACCGGCTTTGGCTCGCGCCGTTCTGCGCGCGATAGGTCGCGATATCGCTGATGGCGCTGGTGACGGATGAAAGCGAGAGACTGCCCAGACTGCCGGCGGCGGTGACCGCCGCGACATTGCCCGTGATGCTCGTGCTCGTGACGGCGAAATTCTGCACCTGGGTGACGCTGCCAATACCACCCACATTGGTGAACTTGATGCCGCCAGCGGCGACGGAAATCCCACTGGCGGTCGAGTAAGCGGTTGAAGAGCCATCCAAATAGCTCGTCGCATTACCGGCACCGTCAAAGGAAATTCGCAGACTGTGGGGATTCGTATCGGCCAGATATGAAAAGACCGTATCGCTGCCATGGCCAATAGTGGAAATGGACCCGCCGCCACCATGTTGAAAATCCACCGTCACATCGAAGGCCCCCGAAAAAGTTTGATTGCTCGTGGCACTCGTGATGGCGCCGGTCGCATCATTAAGCAGCAGCTTATTACCCGACGCGGTAACCGAGGGTCCACCGAGACCGCCCAGTACACTGGTCGTCCAATTGCTGAGATTGGCGAAGTTGTCGGAGAACGGAGAGAAACCCGCCGTGCCCAGCAGAGGGACACCCTGCGTCGTAACGGTGGCTCCGCCGCTCTCGGTCGTGCCGACGGCGAGACTGTTCGTGCCAAACAAGCTGATCCCATTGAATTGCTCTCCGCCGTTAGCCGTCAACTGCGCCTGCAGGGCAGCAAACTCCGTCTGATAGTTCGCGCGATCGGAACTGCTCTTGGTGATATCGCCGTTGAGCACCTTGAGTTCGCTGATGCGGTTGAGAATCGCCCCGGAAACCTTGAGCACGCCATCCTGCGTTTGCAGGAGAGAAACCGTGTTCGCGATGTTGCTATTGACTGCTCCCTGCCGTTTGGCGGTGGCCGACAACTTCATCGATACCGCCAGGCCGCCGGCATCGTCCGCCGGATTCACGATCTTCGTCCCACTCGAGAGCCGGTTAAGACTCTTCTGCAGCATCTGGCTGGAATTCGCCAGATTGTTGGACGCAATGGTGGCGGCGAAATTTGTGTTGATGACGACTGACATGATCCATCCTTGAGCCTGAATAACGACTTCCGTATCGTCGGTCGCGCCGAGGGGAAAGAGTCGGACACACTCTGGCCAACGGTTGCTGGTTACAGTATCCTACGGCCAGAGCGGAAAATAATTAAGGGCGCGTAAAACTTTATATAAAAATGGCTAAAGTGCGCAACCTGTCGGATGAGTCGCGCGCGCGCGCTCCCACAAAACTGATCGCTTTTGCCTGAATGTCCCGGAGCCCTACTTCACTTACGGCTTATCTGCTCCCCTTGTTCTGCCACAGTCCCCATGGAAAGAAATACACTGCGTACACCACGGCATAGACGAGGAAATTATCCAGCTGCGCGAAGTGGGCGAAGGCGAAAAAGAAAATCAGCAGATGTAGCCGCATGACGTTTTTGTAGGGCGCCATTATCCCGGTGAAACCTTGCCCAGCATTCCGGGCTTTGCGTTCCGCGATCGCCGCGACCGTCACGACCGTATCGGGCGGGCCGACCGGTTCAACCGGTTTGAAATGAAACGCCTTGCGCTCGGCCAACGCCGCCAGCGGCACGAAATACCAATACTGTTTCAACACGAGCAGATAGCCGCTGAGCCCGATCATGCCCTTCGTCTCCCCGACAGGAAAGAACCCATTCAAGAAAACCGAATGGACCAAATGAAACAGCCCGAAGTGAAAAGTGAAGAAGGCCAGCAGGAATAGTCCGCCGACAAAATAGAGCGTTCCGCCCACCGCCATCGGCAGCTTGGGCGTTTCCGCCAACATCTCCCGACCCGTCCACGTTTTCCATCCGACATATATCGCCGGCCCGAAGATGGTCCACACGATCATCGCATAGCCGACAAGCAGACTCGAAAGCCACAGGCTCCAGACGAGCTCCGTGGTTTGCCATTCGAGTTGCCACGCCAGGACAAGACTCAGCCCGAACGCGAGCAAGTCCGGCCAGGCCGCGAGCCAGCGTTGGGTATCGGCCCGCTCCATTGATTACTTCACTCCCATTTTGTTTTTCTCATTGGCACTCAGCTGATTTTCCAAGCGCTGGATTGCCGGGAGCACTTGGGTCAGGCCCAGTCGTAACGCTTGCTTATACCACTTGAGAGCTTCGCTGGGATTGGCCGGCGTTGTGCCGATTCCCTGTCCGTAAACCTCACCGAGCACCCCGGCCGCTTGCGGCATATTTTGTGCCGCAGCTTTTTTCAGCAGCTCGATGCCTCGCATGGGATTCGCCGGCATGGTCGGACTCCCTGTAAGCAAGGCCCGTCCGATTTCATATTGGGCCAACGCGAATCCGCCATCAGCCGACTCGTTGATTAGCTTGAGTCCCCCGGCTTGATCTCCGGGCAATTCTGTCCCCTGAAACAACGCCCCACCCAAGCGAAACTTCGCTTCAAGATTTCCGGCTGCCGCTGATTTTTTCAGCAGCTCGATACCCGCGGCTTTATCGGTCGCCATCAACTCACCGGACAACAGGAGCATCGCCTGCGGTTCGTTCAAATCAGCCGCCTTGCGCAACCACTCCAGTGCGCCGGCCTTGTTGGTCGCCGCCATGGAAGTAGCGAGAATCACCATCGCCTCGGCATCACCTTTTTCTCCCGCCCATTGCACCCACGACATCGCATCTTTCTTATCCGTCGGGGCGACGAGTCGGGCTACCTGCAACATGGCTTTGGTGTCGCCCGCCTTGGCCAGTTTGCGGAGGGCGGGCAGCGTGCCGGGGAGCGCCCGCTGCTCTTCCATTTCCTCGCCAATATCCCGAATCGCCTTGGTGGCCGAATCGCGCCGGAAATCGTAAGCGCCACGATCAACGGAAATCTTTTTGAACAAAGCCAGCGCCCCGGGCAAATCTCCTTCGGCCCGGAGCATTTCCGCCAACTCATACATGGGTTCAGCCATGCCTTCCTCGACGAGAACTTGATAATGGATTTTTGCCCGCTGGGTTTCACCGGCTAGTTTCAGCGCATTGGCGAGGCTGTAGCGTTTATCGCCCATGCCGTTATCAAAGGCTTTTTGATACCACTCGGCCGCGGCTTTCGGATCGGTCTTTAATAATTCATCCGCCAAATTCGACTGGGCAATGCGATAGCCTGCTTCCGCGGATTGCTTCAACAACGCCAAAAACTTGACGCGATCTTTCGTGACATAGGCCAGACCAAACATCGACTGCGCATCTCCGGCAGTGGTCCCTTTTTGATAGGCGACCAAAGCGGCGGCAACGTTACGCGGTACGCCATGCTCGTTCTCACCGAAACTCTGAATGTAGCCCAGCTCACCCCAAGCACTGGCATCGCCCGCCTCGGCGGCTTTTTGCAAAAACGCCACGCGCTGCGCCGGATCTTTTTTCACGCCGTAGCCGTTTTCCAACTGCCAGGCGAGCGTACGCGCCGCAGGACCGTGGCCTTTTTCCGCAGCTTGCCGCAGATAACCGTGGCCGCGCGCATCATTTTGGTGCAACCCGCGACCCGTGGCGTAGGCGAGCCCGAGTTTCGCGGCAGCTGAGACATCCCCTGCTTTCGCCGCAACCTCAAGTTGCGCGACTTCAGCCGGCGCAAATGTGGGAACCTCGGGTGGCAGAGCCGCCAGTCGCCGGCGCACGTCCATCGTCCGATTTTCATGCTCGAAAGCATCGAGATAAATATTCGCCGTCTCGGCCTGTTTGCCCCCGCGACGGATCAGCTCGCGCGCCCAGCGCAGCTCGGCATCGGTCGCGAGCTCCATCGACGTGGCGATCGGCCCGCCCAGCGGATGCTGATACGAATAGAGAATCGCCAAATCCCGGGCAGGATTATTGTAGGCCTGTTCGAAAATCTTCTCCGGCCCACGGGCCGCCACTTCGGTCAGCCAATATTCCACCTCCGCAAAATTGGGGGCCACCCCGGGATCACCCGGCTGAAGAAAGGCGTGGGCCAATTTCATGGCCCCATGGGGATCTCCGGCTTCAGCCGACTTTCGAAAATACTCCGCCTCGATGACGGGATCGTTTTTCGCTTTGTCGGTATTGTTGCGATAACCGTTGCCCACGTACCAGAATCCGCGCGTGGCCTTGGCCTCGATGAGGCGCTGACGCAGATCAGCAAACGAATTGTCCGGCAGATTGCCGAATTTCCGATCTTCCTCGGGCAGCAAATAGACGCTGAGTATCGCCTCGGGATCGCCCGCCGCCACTTTGTCGCGCAGTTCTTTGGAATCAACCGGGCGCGGCAAGCGTCCGGTTTGGGTACGCCGCTGGGCGATGGCGGCCTTGGCCAATTCATGCGCCCAAGGTGCGGCCCCCATATAGGTATTGAGCAAAAAAGCCTGGCTGAGCACCCCGCCATGAGAAATGCGCCGACCTTCCGGGGTACTGCGCAAGCGGGTCCAATTGACATCATAAAAATCCACCAGTTTGTCCTGATTGATCGCGGCGGCGATTTTGTTGTGGTCTGCGCCGGCCTTGAGCGCAGCCATAACATCGTCCGGTGTCCACGGACGGCCCTTGACGAGCGAAGCTGGCTCCACCTTCGGCGGCAGTGCAGCTACGACCGGCACCGGGGCGATTTTCGCGGCGGGTGCGGGAGGTGGCGGCGGACTTGGCTTATCACCCGGCCGCCCCTGCGCAGCGACTAAAACCGGTAAGAGACAATAAACCAGCAGAGGGGAATATTTCATAATGGGGATAAGATCCGGCGGGAGTAACGCAGCAGAATTTTAAATTATCGGGCAAAATTTTCAGGGCAAGCCCTGAGGCATATTCAGGCCAACTCATATCGAGCAGCCCACCGTTTTTTCAATCATCTCTCATCTTCCCTCTTTCCTCTCAGCGTCGCGTGCGCTAACTGTTCCCCATGGACGAAACCCGGCTGGACAAATGGCTCTGGTGCGTGCGCGTTTTCAAGACGCGGCCCGAAGCCACGGCGGCGTGTCGCGCAGGCAAAGTACTGATCGGCGAACTCGAGGCCAAACCCGGTCGCGATGCCCATATGGGTGAAACGATTTCCGTCAAAGTCGGTATCGTAATCCGTATTTTGAAAGTGATCGGCGTTCCCCGCTCCCGCGTCAGCGCGAAGCAACTGCCGGAATTCGTGGCAGATCTCACGCCCGCCGCCGAATACGAGAAAGCAAAACAGGCGCAGCTCGAACACCTGCTGGCTCGCGAGCGCGGCCAAGGGCGGCCAACCAAGAAAGACCGGCGGGAAATGGGCCAGCTCTTCGACTTCGAGTGAGAAGAGAAAAGTGCGGATTGACCCTTGGCGTAGCCATAGGCCGCCGGGCCTGGGGGATTGCCGAGTGCGTGCGAGCATGAAATTTGTATCGGAAGCTCGGCAGGCAGGGACGCCTGCGCTACTCCGAACCGATGCAACGGAGAGCAGACCTCACTCAACGGCAGTGGGTCTCTGGCCGGGTTCCACCATTCTGTCCCTTCGACACCTACCGAAATTGATAATTCGCTGCATGGATAGAACTTAATCAGCAGAGGAAAAGGCCGATATAACAAGGGATGCTGACCCCGCTCACGGCTCCGCAAACCATCTCGCTTGCCCGGGCCGCTTTAAAATCCGGTCATGGGGCCGGCTTGCCGGAGCTGTTGAAATTGATCGAGACGCTTTCCAAGAATATCGGGGAAACCGACATCAGCGAAATTGCCGAACTGATTGAAAAAGATCCGGCCGTGCTCTGCCGCCTTCTCTGTGTCGCCAACACCATCGTGCACAATCCGAATGTCGCCGCGATGACTTCGATTCCCCACGCCATCCATCAGCTCGGATTCAAACGCGTGCGCAGTCTCGCCGTCTCGCTCATGCTGGTGGAAAACACGGGGGGCGCCGCCAATCCGCCAGAGCAACGGGAGGCCACCGCCAAGGCCTTGTGCGCGGGATTGATGGCTCACGGATGCGCCCATACCCTGGGTTCAGTGGATCCCGATCTCGCCTTTGCTTGCGCCGCCCTCCGTCATTTCGGTCACATCATTTTGCCGGTCGTCTCACTGGAGCTGTATCGCGAGATACCCGAATTGATGCAGACCAAATCCGAGGATGCGGCTTATCAGGAATTATTCGGCCTCACGCCCCTGGAACTCAGCCGCACTTTACTGGGCGCTTCCAAACTACCGAGTGAAGTCTTGGATTCATTGGATGAGTGCCACCCCGAGAGCATGAGCCTCAGCATGGCCTCGACCCATACTGCGCGCATTGCGGGGGTGGCAGATTTCAGCTGCCGCCTGGCCAGTCTCGCGATGAACAGTGCACACAATGCCGGAGAGTTCGACGAACTCTCGCAGGAGTTGGCCCATAATTTTGAATCCTTGCTTCCCGGCGTCGGCACTTCGCTCGATACTATCTTGGTACACACGGATGAGCGCGTCGGCA
Source organism: Opitutaceae bacterium (assembly GCA_025360455.1). Lineage (GTDB taxonomy): Bacteria > Verrucomicrobiota > Verrucomicrobiia > Opitutales > Opitutaceae > Didemnitutus. The sequence goes on from JANYCF010000312.1 coordinate 6,769, forward strand.
GTTACACTCGGGGAGAGGGTTCCAGTTCACTTTCCACTCCCAGCCTGAAGCGCATCTCCGCCCGCGCTCTCCACAAATCGCCGACAGCCGTGATGGCAACGCCCGTACCGGTGCCCATCGTCGCCCGATCCTCCAAAGCAGTCGTCAGTCAATCCACCGCCGCATCAGCCAATGCGGATGCCAGCGCCCAACTCCCAGCCGCCGCTCCCGCTCTTCAACCGACTGCTCAAGCCCACAATCCAAACATCACGCAGCCCGCGACCGGAGTCATCCCACGCCCAGCACCACCCAAGGAGAATGTTCCGGTTGTCCCACCCGCAGCCCCCACCACCGGAGCTCTGCCGGTTTCGACGTCCGTCGCGCGCACACCAACGGGACCCACGCGAGCCGTCGTAGCCACCCCCGTCCCAGAAAAGTGGGTCGAAGAACTTACGCACACGCCTGCCTTCGAAACCCAAGCGGCCGCTCCCGTTCCCGTCATCGATCACTGGAGTGCCACGCTTACATTTGTTCGCGATAGTTTTGGGGCCCAAGAATGCTGGTTATTCATCCCTGCGCCCGGAGGAGAAAGTTACTCCATCCTGCAGGGAGTCGGTGCCGCGTGGCAGGATTTCCGCGCCAATGCCGCCGTGCGGGCGGACGAACGCACCGTCTTTGGCATCTGTCTCGCGCGACGAGAAAATGTCGTCATTCACAGCACGATTGAGCCCACCCTCACGCCTTATCTCCCGCCCTGGTACCGTCAGATCAAGGGTGCGCCCGGCGCCTTTATTCTGATGCCACTCCATACCGAGAGCCGCACCCACGGACTGGTCTTGGTGGGTTGGAACTTGCCGCAACGTCTCACCATCACCCCCGCGCAGACGGATCTCGCCCGCCAGTTGTTCGCCGCCGCGATGGCCAATTCCAACAAAGCCACGCCATCGCGTGCGGCGTAGGAAAGATTGCGCGGTGGAGCGCGTGGCCCTCAACGCGCTTCAGGGTCAATCCCCCCTCAAGCCAGCATCTTGAGGGCAAGCCGCTCCACCGTTTTGAACTAAAACGAAAGAGAGTCGGTCTTTAACGCGTCAGCTTACGATACTTGATCCGATGCGGTTGGTCGGCTTCCTTGCCTTTGCGTTTTTTGAAATCTTCGAGGTACGAGGAGTAATTGCCCGCGAACCAATGCACGTAGCTGTCGCCCTCGAACGCCATGATGTGCGTCGCCACGCGGTCGAGAAACCAGCGATCATGTGAAATAATCACCGCGCAACCGGCGAAGTTTTCCAGCGATTCCTCCAGCGCGCGGATCGAGTTCACGTCGAGATCGTTGGTGGGCTCGTCGAGCAGGAGCAGATTCGCGCCGCTCTTCAATACGCGCGCCAGCAACACGCGGTTGCGTTCGCCGCCGGAAAGAATGCCGACCTTCTTCTGCTGATCCGCCCCGGTGAAACCAAACTGCGCACAATAGGCGCGGCTGTTCACGGAGCGCGTGCCGAGAATCATGACTTCCTGGCTGTCGCTGATGACTTCCCAAATCGTCTTGTTCCCTTCGAGCGAATCGCGCGACTGTTCGACGTAAGCCGATTTCACCGTATCGCCGATGCGAAATACGCCTGCGTCCGCTTTTTCCAAACTGGTGATGAGTTTGAATAGCGTCGTCTTGCCCGCACCGTTCGGGCCGATGATGCCCACGATGCCACCGGGCGGCAGGGAGAAGTTCAAATTTTCGTAGAGCAGATTATCGCCGTATGCCTTCGCCACGCCCTGTGCCTCAACGACGAGCGCGCCGAGCCGCGGCCCGGGTGGGATGATGATTTCGAAAAGTTTCTCCTGCTCCGCCACGTCGGCCTTGAGCATTTGTTCGTAAGCGCTGATCCGCGCCTGCCCCTTCGACTGCCGCGCCCGTGCGCCTTGCCGAATCCAAGTGAGCTCACGCGCCATCGCCTTCTGTCGCTTGCTTTCCGTGCGCTCCGCCACGACGGCAATCGCCTGCTTCTGCTCAAGCCACGACGAGTAATTCCCCTTGAACGGCATACCCGAGCCGTGATCCAACTCGAGAATCCAGCCGGCCACATTGTCCAAGAAATAACGATCATGCGTGACGGCGATGACCGTGCCTTCGTAACGCGAGAGATGCTGCTCGAGCCAGTTCACGCTGTCGGCATCGAGATGATTCGTCGGCTCGTCGAGCAGGAGGATCGAAGGTTTTTGCAGGAGGAGCCGCGCCAAGGCCACGCGCCGGCGTTCACCGCCGGAAAGAGTATCCACAATCGCCTCGCCCGCCGGACAACGCAGTGCGTCCATCGCCTGTTCCACCATTGGAGCCACATCCCACGCGCCGAGATGATCGATCTTTTCCTGCAGCTCAGCTTGCTGGGCGGAGATGACGTCCTTCGCCGCATCATCCGCCGCTTCAGCCAACTCATCCCAGCTCGCATCATACGCCGCCGTCAGATCGGTAAGGTGCTTCACGCCTTCCTCAACACACCCGCGCACGGTGGCCCCGGCGGTGAGCGATGGTTCTTGCGGCAGAAACCCGACCGAGTAGCCCGGCTCAAAATGCAGACGACCATCGATATCCTTATCGATGCCGGCGAGGATGCGCATCAGAGAAGATTTGCCCGAGCCGTTGAGACCGAGCACACCGATCTTCGCGCCGTAATAAAACGACAGCGAGATATCGTTGAGGATTACCTTGCGCTCGATTTTCTTCGAGACGCCGATCATCGAGAAGATAATCTTGGGAGCTTCGATCTGGGCCATGGAGGGCTAGGCAAAGGATTAGCCGCCCAGAGGCAAACGCGAACTCAAGGAATTCTCCGTTAGCCTGCTTAAATCACACTCCAATTTGTCATCGCGAGTCCGACGCAGTCGGGCGTGGCGATCCAGCGAGCTGGATTGCTTCGGCGTTGCACGCCTCGCAATGACAAAGACGTGATTTTTGGGTTACGGTGTGTCGGTATATCCACGAATGAGTGCAATCCTTCCGGGTTCGATGTAGGCGGGGTGCCCTCACCCCGTTCAGCAAGCACGTCTACTCAACCACCCGCTCCTCACACGCTCCAGTTGATCGCTTTCTTCGCCCAAAGATTTTTCTTTGTCCACGGTCCGGCAATGTCATTCATTTCGACCGCGATACGCTGGGATTTCCCGGATGGCGCCATCTTGATGAAATAAAGCGCTTCGACCGCGCTCGTGCCATTTTTATGCTGACCGCAATACACCGTCATCAGGAAATGCGCATCTTTCTTCAGGTGCTCTGCGAAGCTCTGCGTGAGATCGAACTCAAAAGTCGCGTCCGCCTCCGACCAGAGTGCGGTGACGAGCACAGTGCCGTCTTTAGCCTTCGCCACCTTCATGCCATTCTTTTTGGCATAGGCTTTAAAAGCCGGCAGATTCTTAACTGCGACCGGTGAACTTTGCATGACAATGGTGTAGGTGGACATAAATTATTTGAGTTGAGTGGTGGGCGAAAGGTCAGCGTAGAAAGCCAAACCCCCGTTGTACATCTTTTCATGACGATAGATCTCAGCGCAATGGCTGAGCCCTACCGCAAGCGCGCGGCTATTCGTTCATTCCAGCACGATCAAAAGGCTCACCCTTACACATCATAAACCTGCAGCGGCACGGGATCGATGATCTTGGCTTTGGGTAATTGCTCGGCCAACTGGGCTTCGAACCAGCCGCGCGCATCGGGATCGCCGTGCGTGAGGATGATGCAGCGCGCTTTCGTCTGCACCGCGAACTCCAGCAGCTCGCCCCGCTCCGCATGGCCGCTGAGTTCGAAACGCTCCACGCGCGCCTTGATCTTGGCCTTCACGTCGAGCGCGGTGAACATGAACGCGGCACCGGGTTTGGCCGCGAGAAGTTTGCCGCCGGGAGTGTCCGGATCGCAGTAGCCGACAAATCCGATCGTGTTGTGCGCGTGGCTCAGCAAGCCCGAAGCGAGCGCGTAACTCGGCGTCCGCTCAACGAGCATACCGGAGCTGACAATGTAGAGTCCCTTCTGCGCGGGCTCCTGTCCGGGAATGATTTTCGGCGGCAGTTTCTTTAATTTCAAATCCTTCAGGATTTTGACGTCGAACTGGATGTCCTTCGTCTTGTGCGAGACCTCGTGAAACAATTCCGAAAGTCCGATGCCGAGTCCGCCCGCATAAATCGGGCACTCAATCAACCGGCCAAAGCGCCGCGCATCGTGAAACACGGAAAGCAATTCCTGCATGCGACCCAACGCAAACACCGGCAACAAGAATGAACCGCCGTTCGCAATCGTGTCGTTGATCGAATCGATGAGCCGGGCAATCTCGTGCACGCGCTCCTTGCCGTAGGCGCGCTCCGTCATGCCGCGCGTCGTCTCGATGATGAGGGTATCGAAATGCCCGATGGGGAAATGCGCGCCCTTCAGCGTGCGTTGGTGCTCGAACAAGACGTCGCCCGTGAGAAATATTTTGCGCATGCCGTGATGGATTTCCACCGCCGTGGCGCCGGCGACGTGGCCCGACGGATGAAACATGAGTTCGATCTCGCCTTTCTTGCCCTTGATTTTTTTGACTTTCTTGAACGGCAGACCGACAAACCGGCCGACCAGATCCTCGATATCCTTGTGCGTGAAAAGCGGGTAGCCCGGGATGCCATCTTCCTCTTTCTGTTTCTGCATCACGTTCGCCGAATTGTGCAGCATCTTCTCGATCAGCATGCGGCTGGATTGGGTCAGCAGTACCGGAGTCTTCGGATGTTGCCGCATGACGACCGGCAGACCGCCGATGTGATCCAGATGGCAATGCGTGATGATGATAAGATCGAGATGGACGCCACGCAGCAATTTAAGCTCCGGCAAGGCTCCGACGCCGGGCGTCTTGGGATTCAGGCCGCAATCGACGAGGATATTCAGATCTCCGATCTGCAACAAGAGTGAGTTGGCGCCAATGCCGCCCTGACGATTAAGATCGGTTAGTTTCATGAATTAGCCCTATGCAGAGGCCGCAAGCCCCGGCAGGCAAGCCCCGGTTTTTGGGCAGCCAAAATCCAAGCAGCTCGATCCTTAAATACCTCCCCGATTAAAGCTTATTGCCAAACCCATGGATTCGTGGGTCAGCCTGCTTGCTCGTGCTCTTTGGAGCGCCGGCAAGCAGACCAACCCACCGTTGCCAATGGAATGTTTTAAACCAGGTTTGAAAACACGCCCTCTCAGATATCAATCACATCGTCGGTCCGCATCTTCGGCTGCCGGTTTGGAGCCTGGGTGCCACCGACCCGGCCCAAACCCAGCCAGCGCTTCAAGCGCAGCACCCCATAGCCCACCAGCCCGGTCACCACCACGAGTGCCGCTGCGAACAAGCCTCCCACCAAGACGGTGAGCGCAATCAGGGCGGCCAAAATAAGACGCAGAAATCGCATGATCCATTAACCTACGAGCACACCCGAAAGTTGCACGAAAAACCTTCCTCACGACCCCGTCTTATAGGCCCGCTTATGCCGGCCACCAGTTGCCCCACTGACACCGCCCCGACAATCCTCCCTGCTTCCGGCTCGACTCGCCCGGTCAGACCCATTGAATCCGCCCCACTCTCTCCACCCTCTATGAAAAAATATCTCGTTGAATTCATCGGCACGTTCTTCCTCGTATTCACGGTCGGCATGGCTGTGCGCAGCGGTGCAGCCTTGGCCCCGCTCGCCATCGGCGCGTCGCTCATGGTCATGATCTTCGCGGGCGGCCACGTCTCCGGGGGACATTTTAATCCCGCAGTCACACTCGCCGTGTTCATCCGGGGCAAGTGCGAGACGAAAGATGTCATACCCTACTGGCTCGCCCAGTTCGCGGCCGGCCTCGTGGCCGCACTACTCGTTACTTTTCTGTTCAACGGCAAACCCGCTGGCGGCCCCGCGCTGCACGGCACCGTGCCTTCGGCCATCGTCGAATTTCTGTTCACCTTCGCGCTTGCTTGGGTCGTGCTGAATGTCGCGACCGCCAAGGGCACCAATGGAAATTCCTTTTATGGTCTCGCCATCGGCATGACCGTGATGACCGGCGCTGTTGCGGTCGGCGGCGTGTCGGGCGGGGCTTTCAATCCGGCCGTCGGCCTCGGGGTCTTCACGATGGGACTCGAATCCGCCAAACAATTCGGACTCTATCTCGGCGCTGATCTCGCCGGTGGCCTGGTGGCAGCGCTCACCTACAAATTCGTCAACGGCAACGAGTGAGCCCAACGTCTGGTGATATTTTGCCTTTGGGTAAGGCGAGGCGTCCCTGCCGAGCCGGCGGCGTCCCACGGCTCACCGAAGACGGCGGTTGATGCAGCAGCGCGACCGATTCGTCCTACCCCGATCATTGGCCAATAATCCGAATCTCCTGCGACATGGGTGTGAGAGCGGGCTGAAGAATTAATTCACATCAGCCATAGGAGGGGCGTTATCTTTAACTCACCGCGTGGTGGCGAGGCACTGCGGGTTAGGGAAACCGCCCTACCCTAAAGCCGTAACGCGAAGTAACCGCCTCGCGTTACTTCTTCTTCGTCTTGAGCGGTCCGAACATCGGCTGGAGCACTTCGGCCACCATTTTTTCCGGCGTTTTGTTTTTGAACCCGGCGTGAAAAATCCGGCCATGCCCCAAAAGTTTTTCGGTAGCGACATCCCGCACCGTCACATCAAGTTGGATCAGGTAGGTGTGGAAATCCCAATTCCACTGGGTTTCATAGGTAATCACCACTTGAGCGTTGTCGGGGATCATCGTTCTCACCCCCGCCGTGGCATCAAAGCCGAGCCGCTGAAGTTCATTCGCAATTATTACATCGAGATGATTGCTGTCATTCAGCGAGCTTTGCACATAAAGATGACGATAAGGTCGCAGATCGACCTGTGCTTCGTAAGCAATGTCAGCCGTGGACGTACAGCCAGCCAGGCCCAAAAGGATAAGGATGAACAGACCGGTGATTTTCATTCGAGAGCCAAATCTCACTCGAAAAACCACCCCGGGCAAGTAAAGCTTTGGGGAGCTAAATATATCCTTTTGAAATAGCTGAAGGATTGTTTTCTGCACCGGTGTTATGCTCAATGGCAAAACCAGCTTCTTATGAACAAACTATTTTCAATCCTCACTGGGACCGTTCTCCTCGTCTGCCTCCAGGCTGGCTGCGCCAATACCCCGGCCACCGCAGATCATGCCGTCAAAAAAGCGCCTTTGGACACGGCTCATGCCAGCCGATTCCCTGAACTAAAAGTAGGCATGACCGCTGCACTTGTCCGGGCTCAGCTGGGCGACCCGGTTGAAATCAGACCGATGGAATCGACGATCGGCAAAGCGGAAGTCTGGGTCTTTCACATTGAGCGCACCGTCGATACCGTCCAGGTTGCCACGGGTACAAGGAGTGTTCCGGCTTTCACCATAACCATGTCCGGCCCGGGTATGGTCAACGTTCCAGAACCGGTTTACTCGTTAATGGATAAGAAAGAGGACACCACGCTTTCACTGCTGATGCTCAACGGCCGACTGATTGCCCAGACATCCGCAGTGAGAGATTACAACCAATACAAGTAACCCCGGGCAAACAGTCCGCGACTGGATCCTCGTCCCATCAGTCGAATCAACCGGACCTACCCAATCCGACATCGCTGAACTCCGCCGGCCGTGGACTGAGATTTCTCTGTGGCATTGAGACCGTTCCTGCTTAGTTTTTTGCCATGCGGCCGCTCTACGACGCCCATCAGCATTTCCAATTCGACGAACTCGCGCCTCATCGCGCCGCCATCGCTGCGAGCCTGCAGGCCATCGGATTGAAACGCGCCGTCGTGAATGGTTCCTGCGAACAGGACTGGCCAGTCGTCACCGATCTGGCCCAGCAGTACGATTGGATTCTGCCCAGCTACGGCCTTCACCCGTGGGATTGCGGCAACCGCTCGCCGCATTGGCAGAGCGCTCTCCGCACCCAACTCGACGCCAATCCCCTCGCCCACGTCGGCGAAATCGGTCTCGACCGTTGGATGATCGACAGCGTGAAACCCGGCGATCTCCGCCTCACCGGTCTGCGCGTGGCTCCGCTCGCTGAACAAGTCGAAGCCTTCACTTGGCAATTCACCCTCGCCGCCGAACTGAACCGCGCCGCCTCCGTGCATTGCCTGCAAGCCTTCGGGCCCCTGCTCGATGCCCTCACGCAAACCAAAAGACCGGCCCGCGGTTTTCTCCTCCACGCGTACAGCGGTCCGGCTGAAATGATAAAACCCTTCGCCGATCTCGGTGCTTACTTTTCCTTCAATGGAAATTTTTTGAAACATAGCGGAGGCACTCGATCACCTGATGGAGTATCCCGCCTTGATCGCTGGAAACAAATTCCCTCCGACCGACTGCTGGTCGAAACCGACGCCCCCGCCATGCCTCTGCCCAACGAGTGCGCCACCCATCACCTCCCGCCCGGGCCGAATGGCGAGCCACTCAACCACCCCGCCAATATTGAAGCGGCATACGCCGCCCTCGCCTCGCTCCGCGACATTCACATCGAAACGCTCGTCACTCAGGTTGAAGAAAATTTCCAACGGTTGTTTGGGGATAACTCGAAATCGTAGATGACATGAAGCCGACAGGCGGCGCAAAACGTGCCAACCTGTCGGCGTTATGCAAACTATCACTATCGAAAAACAGGTAAGTCAGAAGCGTGCTCCGGTCGAGGCCGGAGTCACTGTTAAGTTCGGAATGGATGTGC
>JANYCF010000397.1 GCA_025360455.1 Opitutaceae bacterium
CCGCTGGGCCCGCCGCGAATGTCCTTACGGCGGTCCCAGCGGTCCCGCCCTACCTCTCTCTAACCCCATGCGCTCTCTCCCTCTCGCTTCTGCTTCGTGGCAATTCCGTGATGCGACCAAGAAATCCGATTGGCGCGCCGCAGTGGTGCCCGGCTGTGTACATCGGGACCTACTCCGGCACCAACAGATTCCTGATCCGTTCTGGGGCACCAACGAACTGGGACTGCAATGGATCGAGGAACGCGATTGGGAATACCGCACCACCTTCAAAATCACCCCGGGTTTCCTCGAAGAGGAATTTGTCGAGCTAGTCGCCGATGGACTCGATACCGTCGCGACGGTGCGCGTAAACGGCCATCTCGTCGCACGTACAGAGAATATGTTCACCGGCTATCGTTGGGACGTGAAACGCTGGCTGCGTCCGGGCCTGAACGAGTTGACGATCCACTTTGGCAGCGCCTTGAACTATATCCGCACGCACCGCCTCGATCACGATCCGCGGGAATACAACGATCCGGTAGGGCGCAGCCAGGTCATCCGCAAGGAGCAATGCCAGTTCGGCTGGGATTGGGGTCCGCGCTTTGTCACCGCCGGGATCTGGCGCGACATTCGTTTGGAAAACTGGAGCCGCAATCGCCTTGTCGAGGTGCGCGTGATACAGGAGCACAAGAAAAATGGTAGCGTAACTTTGGAAATCGTGCCCGAGCTGACCCGCCGCGATGCACGCGTACAGATCCGAGGCACCCTCTCCCTCGCCGGAAAAGTCGTGGCGACAATCGAGAATCAAAAATCAAAAATCAAAAATCCCCAACTCTGGTGGCCCAACGGGCAGGGCATGCAGCCGCTCTACACGATTGCCCTCGAGGTTCTCAGTGGTGACGGCGAAGTCATCGGTACGTGCACGAAACGCATCGGCTTGCGCACAATCGAGCTCGATCGGCATCGCGACAAAGCAGGCGAAACGTTTCAGTTTGTCGTCAATGGCCGGGCGATTTTCGCGAAAGGGGCGAATTGGATTCCCGCGCACAGTTTTGTGGCCGGGTTGAAGCGCGAAGATTACGCCCGCGACTTGCGCAGTGCGGCCGAGGCCCACATGAACATGATCCGCGTCTGGGGCGGCGGCATCTACGAGAGCGAGCATTTCTACGATCTCTGCGATGAACTCGGCCTGCTGGTTTGGCAGGATTTCATGTTCGCGTGCGCGATTTATCCGGGCGACGCGGCGTTTTTGCGCAGCGTGAAAGCTGAGGCGGATTTTCAGGTGCGGCGCTTGCGGCATCGTGCTTCGCTCGCCCTCTGGTGCGGCAACAACGAAATCGCCCAGCTCAACACCAACGGCGGCGGCGTGCACAAGGGCGATTTGATGGACCACCCGAAATTGCGCCGTCACTACGAAGCGATCTTCCACCGGATTTTGCCCGAGATCGTGGCGGAAGCAGACGGAATTACGAGCTATTGGCCTTCGTCGCAGTGGCGGAGTACTTTTGAGGATTCACTGTCGCGAAGCACGACGCATCCCGACGGCGAGAAACGCGGTGATACGCATTTCTGGGATGTCTGGCATGCGCGGCACCCGGTGAAGGATTACGAAAAGTGGCGTTTCCGTTTTTGCTCCGAGTTCGGGATGCAAAGTTACAGTTCGCCGGAGACGAACGCGACGTTTTGCCCGCCGCACGCCGACAATGTTTTCGGGCACGAGATGGAAAATCATCAAAAGAACCGCTTCGGTAACCAGATCATTCTGGACTACATTTCGCGGCTCTACCGTTTCCCGAAGGATCAAGCAGCGCTGATCTATTTGTCGCAGCTGAATCAAGCGTATTGCATGCAGGTAGGCGTGGAGCATTACCGCCGGCTTATGCCGCACTGCATGGGTGCGCTTTACTGGCAGATCAACGATTGCTGGCCGGTCGCGTCGTGGAGTTCGATCGAGTTCACGGGCAAATGGCGGGCGCTGCACCATGTGGCGCGGCGGTTTTTCGCGCCGGCCATCGTGAGCGCCCAAGTGCCGGGCGATGAGGGCACGATCATTGGCAATTATCGCAACACGACGGTGCGGCAGGTGAATCTTTATACGATTTCCGATCTGCCGGAGACGATCCGCGCGGAGTTGCGCTGGGATCTATTTCACGTCGATGGCCGGAAGCTCGTGCGCGGCCGGAAAACGGTCGTGCTGAAGTACGGCGACAGCGTTTGCCAGCAAACGCTCGATCTGGGAAAGCCGATGACGAAGCACGGCCGGGATAATCTGTACCTGCGAATAGCGCTGAAGATCGGCCGCAAGGTTGTGAGTGAAGAGACGGTGCTGCTGACCCCACCGCGGTTTCTGAATCTGCGCTCGGGGAAAACCAAGGCGATCATCCGGCAGCTATCCTCGACCCAGGCGGTGATCACGTTTACGTCCACGGAATTCCAACATCGTTTCGCGTTCGAATTACCCGGCATCGCGCATCGGAGCAGCGATAATTACTTTGAGCTCTATCCCGACCAACCGAAGATCGTGCAGATCGAGCTCAACACGGCACAACCCTTGCCCGAGCTCCGACGAGCTCTCACGTATCAATCGCTCGTTGATACGTATTAAGTCGATTTTGATCAACCCCTCCAGCCCCTATCCCCATGAATGCTATTCTCTCCGAACCGGCTAAGATCATTGACGCCACTCCGCCGGAGGATCGTGTCCCCGCTCGCACGAAGATAGCCTACGGATTGGGCGGATCAATCGATATGTGGGGTCATTGGCTGTATCCGAATCTCGCTTATCCGGTTTTCCAAATTTTCCTCGGGGTTTCCCCTCAGTTGGTTGGCTTTGCGCTCATGGTGATCCGCATTGTGGATGCGCTATCGGATCCATTCTTCGGCTGGTTATCGGATAATACCCGTTCGCGTTTCGGGCGTCGGCGTCCTTATATCCTGGTCGGCGGATTATTGGCGGGCATCGGCTTGCCTTTGTTGTTTTTTGTCACTCCCGGTTGGGGCTCAACCCACCATAATTTCCTCATTCATTGGGATTTGGATTTCGGATTATTCCGCTGGAATCTTGATTGGAGGAATTTGGAAATCTCGAAGTATTTTTGGTGGATGCTGAGCTCCAGTCTCGTGTACATTCCCTTTGTCAGTTGCTTCAATATGCCTTACCAGAGCTTGGGCAATGAGCTGACTCCCGACTACCATGAACGGACCAGTGTCATGACGTTCAAGATGGTGATCCAAAAGTTTTTCGAAGTCGCCTTTTTCATCGGCCTGCCATTCACGAATTTGGCGATGTTCACCATTGTTGCGACCGGCAAACAAAACGTCCTGCTCGGCGTGCAGATCTTTTGTGGTATCCTCGGCGTGCTGATGGCGATCAATGGGCTCTTGGTGTTCTTTAACGTTAAAGAGCGCTATTACGCCGGTGTTGCCGCGCGAAAGCAGGAAAAAGTCACGCTGAAGGAATCAATCTACGAGACGATGAAATGTCAGCCTTTCCGGTTGAAGATGTTTGCCGGACTCTGTTTCTCTATCGGGTCCAGTATGGTTGGTTCATTGGGCTATTATGCCACGGTGTACTACGTCGCTGGTGGCGACACCAAATCTGGCAACAATTGGAACGGCGTGATGGGCGCGGCGTGGATGATCGGCGGATTTATCGGACCGCCCGTGCTGGCCTCGATTTGTCGCCGCATCGGCAAGCGTCCTTCCATGCTGTTAGCCTGCGGCATCGGTTTTGCCGTGTATGGCGCAACATGGTTTCTGTACACGCCCGCCTTGCCTTGGCTACAAGTGTTATCGTCCGGCTCCATGGCTTTCATTGCCGCCAGTTACTACATGCTCGATCAGACCATTGGGGCAGACATCATGGATTACGACGAGCTGAATACTGGCAAGCGTCGTGAAGGCGCTTTCTCCGCATGCGGTTCTTGGATGAATAAAGCCGGCAATGCCTTTGGCTACTTCCTTTCCGGTCAAGTGTTGGGGCTCACCGGCTTCTCCGCTGACAAAGTAGCGCAGAGCCCGGAAACCATCTTCTGGATTCGCGCGATGCTCGCCGGTATTCCGATTGCGGGTGTCTGTCTCGCGGCTTGGTTTCTCTGGCGCTTTCCTCTGACGCAGCAAAAAATGGCCGAGATCCGCATCCAGCTTGAGGCCCGTCGCGGCAAAGTGTGACAGGGTAGTTCGGTTGGGGCATTCTGCCATCGACCTGAATCAAATCGGTCTTTAACTTGTGATCGTGAGACCGCAAATCCTCCTTGTTTTTCAGACTCGTTTTGAGGAATGCACCGCCATGCTTAAAGGAGTGGCCCACTTTGAGCGCACTCACCAAGGGTGGGATTCGTTTTTGGACGATGAAGCACGAGCCCAGAGTGATTTACGCTGGTTGCGCAATAAAAAGTGGAGCGGTGTCATAAGTCGACACACCAACCCTGCGTTGGTGCAGGCCTGCGCAGAATTAAAACTGCCACTGGTTGACTTGAACGATTCGCCGCCCTTCCCAAACGTCCCGAAGATCCGGCCGGATAATATCGGTATCGGCCACCTGGGAGCTGAGCATTTTATTGAGCGGGGGTATCATTATTTTGGATTTTCCGGATTTTCTAATCAAGAATGGTCCTGTGAGCGTCGTGACGGTTTTGCTGAAGCACTGAGTCTGGCCGGGCATCCTTGTAATGTTCTTGATGTCGAGTATCCCGGTGATCTTACGCCGGTTTGGGATGATACACAGATCGCAATTGTCCGCACTTGGTTGAATAAGTTGCTCAAACCGGTTGCGGTGATGGCCTGCAATGACCTGCGGGCGCTGGAGGTACTGGCGGCCGCGCAATCTGCGG
>JANYCF010000399.1 GCA_025360455.1 Opitutaceae bacterium
CGGGGCGTAAAGCCCCTCCTACCGTTTTAGTACCGCTGAGCAGTGTCTTCACGCGCTCCGCAAATTTCTCCGCTCCTGCCCCACCCATCAATCGCGTCCATTGCACTTCGATGAACGAGTCCGGCACGTGGGCGTCGGCATCGCGCGTGTCGTCGATCACCACAGGCAATAAAAACGGCCGGCCCTTTGCCATGAGATGCGTGCGTTGGTCCGCGAGCCGCCACTCCAGACGGAAATAGCCCTCGGTGCGGCTTTGCGTGTTGGCTGAAATAATCGGAATCAGCAGCGCGCAGTCTTTGATCTGCGTCCGGATCTTGTGATCCCACGCATCGCCGCCGACGAGTTCACTCTGATCGAACCACACCTCGACGCCGACGGCGCGGAGCGTTTCGCAAATGCGCTGCGCTGCCTCCGCGTCTTGCGACGCGTAAGAGAGAAAGACGGCTTTAGTCGGCTCGCTCATACGTCTTGTTTCTCTAACAGCTCCAGGCCACCCACGATCAGATTTACACCCTGCAATTGCTTCCGGTAAGTCCGCCCCGCCGCTGGTGTCAGCAGGTAGTTATTTCCCTTGGGATAGTACTCCCGGAAAACTTTGAGCGCAGTCGCGTCCATGGCATCCGCGCTCCATTTGCACTCGTAGGCATCCACGGTATCACGGCCACGCGGACGCACGAAATCCACCTCGTTGCCGGCTTTGTCCCGCCAGTAACGCACCGGCACATCCGGCCACTGCGCCTGAAAGGCCTCCACGAAGAGATGCTCCCACAACAGCCCTTTGTCGGCCGGCCGCAACGGATCCCAGCCACGGGCGAAGCTCACGAAACCGGTATCGAACGCGTACGCCTTGGGCTGGCGAACAATCTCGCCCTGCCCTCCGCCATGAAATGGCCGTACCAGCGTGAGCGCTTGCGTGATCTCCAAGGCCTGTAAATGACTTTCCACCGTCGGACGCGAAATCCCCAGCGCCGAGGCGGTCTTGGTAATCTCCAGCTGCCCGCCGCTCTGCTTAAGCACATATTCAAAGAGGGCATTGAAGCGGTTGATATCGCGAAAGGCGAACAGCCGTTGGATATCGCGCGCAAAAAAGGAATCGAGCCATTCGCGATAGAACGACGGTTCCTTGCTCGCCGCCAGCAGCGCCGGAGGCAGCCCGCCCTGGTAAAGCCGTTTCTCCAGCGACGCGCCAAACGCCGTGAGTTCACCTGTGAGGGCGGGCACGAGATGCAGCAGACGTTTCCGGCCGGTCAGAGTGTCGCGGAATTTCTTGCTGGCCGCGAGCGTGGACGAACCGGTGGCCAGCACCCGCAGTTTGGGAAACTCGTCAGCCGCGATTTTCAACAACCGGCTCGGATCGCGCAGCTGATGAATCTCGTCGAACACCACGACCGGCCGGTCGCAATGCCGGAAAAACAGCACCGGATCCCGCACCATGTCCTCCGTCGCCGGCAGATCGCAATTCACGTAGAGGCTGCGCTTCTCGCCCAAGCTTTGGGCGAGGGTGGTCTTGCCGGAGCGGCGCACGCCCGCGAGCCAGACAATCGGGGCTTCCCGCCACGCCTGCTCCAACCGCTCCTGCCAAAACGGACGAGTGATCATGTAAGCGTACTTAGCGTTTAGTCGTACCAAATGTAAAGTACGGTTTCATGAGTTTGCCCCCATCTCCTGGTCGAGCACCTCTCGAAACACCGCGCCGCGAGGCGCGGAACGCTGAACTTTCAACCCTCAAGAGCCGGCCCTTCTTGTAGCAACAGGCGTCCCTGCCTGTTGTCTGGAACTCGGCGCGTTGCCGCAGCTGAAGACCGGCAGGCAAAGACCCGACCTTCGCGCAAAGCTTCCGACTACGCCAAGGCTTCGATGGACAAGTTAGAACGGTGGGACGCCTGCCGCTACCCATGAGTACAGACGCTGCTGGTAATTTCTTCATTGAGCGTTGAGCGTTTCTCATTTTTCCCCTGCGAGCTTCGCTTGCTCCGCCGCGATCCGGGCTTGGGTTTTGCGGACTGAAGTGGTGGCGGTCATCTCGGTGGGCAGACTGGCGAGCAGGGCTTGCGCTTCCTCGAGCCGGGTGCGGCGCTCGGTGCGCGCGGTGGGTTCCTGGACGATGGCCTGGATCAGCAGCGCGTTAACCAGATCCATGCGCCGGGACAGGTCATCCGGCGCAGTGGCGGCCCGTTCGCGACCGGTGGCGACGAGCGGATCGATGATGGCCCGGGCTTCGGCCAGGTGTCCTTCGCCCCCGATTGCCTGGGCGCGGATGCCTTCCAGCGTGTCGATATCGCGGCGGCGGTCATCATTATAGGGGCTCCTTTCCGCCACTGTCAGCCAGGAGAAGCAGCTTGCCCGCTTCCCTGACTGCGGTCTCGGCCTCCGGGTATTGACCCAAGTCGAGCGAGGTTTGGGCGAGGGCAAAGTAGGCGCTCACCTGCATCCGCCTCTCCCAACTTTTGCTCGTGGTATCGTCGGGTTTTAACTTCTGGAGCCGACCCAGGGTGGCACGGGCGTTTTCATTGATGGCGGCAGGAGGGACGCCTACTAGTCTCGCATAATATAGTGACAAAAGGTATGTTTTCTGCGTTGCTGGGGAGATGAAAAACAAGGCAAAGGTTTACCGGCCTCGGCGTGATTTTGACGGTCTGCAGCAGCGGCGGCAGAAAGCGGGGCGGATGTTCGCAGGC
>JANYCF010000032.1 GCA_025360455.1 Opitutaceae bacterium
GACCCGACCGCTGGGAACCACGCGTCCTGAAGCGACGCCCGAAAGCCTTTTCGCTCCTCAACCGGCCCCGGCACGAATACCGCGCAGTCCGGCATGGCAGCCTCCACCGCCGCCCCGCAAAAACCGTCCGCCCCGCCACCCGGACCAAACAAACTTAAGCGCCATTCGCCTCAGGCCGTCTGTCCCCTAGTTGTAATCAGGGGTGATCAAAGTGTCAGATATTGAGTCATTCGTGTGGCGCGGCCTGGCCGTTTCGACAAACTCAAGGCCCCGAGCCTGTCGTGGGACAGCGTCTTCGTGTGCTTAGTGGGCAAACTTCGGTTTCCCTGATTTTCTGCGGATCTCGCGGATCAAGATACGGATGAAAGGCGGTTCAGATCGATGTTTTGTTTTAACCGCGAGAATCAGAGTTATCCGCGGGAGGATCATTTTTCCCAAGTTAAGTGTCTCGTTAAGGATACGAAGGGAACGAAGCAAACACCTCTGACTCCAGACCAAGCTCCTTGATTTTCCCACGTGAGCCGCAGCATACTGCAGCTTACGAATAGAACCTCGTGCCTAAACTATACTGTCCCAAATCGCGACGACTTCCTGAGTCCATAACCGAATCGGAGTTTAGGTAACTTTCCTCACTGCATCATCACCCGGCTCACTGCCATGACTGAAGCCGCTGCTCCTTGCGTCCAGACGATCAGCAGATCGTTGGCGTCGTCCACAACCACGATCTCTTCCGGTCCGACCGTGTACTCCTTACCTCCGAAACAGTATTTCTCTCCCGGTTTGACACTGAGCACGGTCTTCGAATCGCGATAAGGCGCCAATTGCATCTGGATGAAAGTCTGAACGGTTTCCCGGGTGAACTTTGCGTAGCGCACCGGCTTCATTCCCTCACCAATCGAACGTCCCTTCGCATCGAACGTCACCGTATAAAGCAACTGCCCATCCTCCCCTTCTAAAAACCACGTGGCTGCATTCTTGTTTCCCTTGGATTGGGGCTCCGGTTTACCATACCGCTTACGAAGATCAGCCTGCTTTTCCCCTAAGACAGCCTGAGCCGGAACCCAAAGTGAACAGACCAGTAGAACACATAACAGACTTCGTTTCATAACCACATCATCCGATCAAATTCTTCAAGGCCGCGAGATATTTCTCCTGCGTGCGGGTGATGACCTCGACAGGCAGACGCGGGGCCGGTGGCGACTGGTTCCATTTGATTGCCACCAGATGGTCGCGCACGAACTGCTTGTCGTAGCTAGGCGGCGATTGATTCGGCGCATAACTATCGGCCGGCCAATAGCGCGAGGAATCAGGCGTCAGCACTTCGTCGATTAAAATCAGTTTCCCCGTCGCATCGGTGCCGAACTCAAACTTGGTATCGGCGAGAATCATGCCGGCCTTCTTCGCCCGGTCGTGCCCAAATTGATAAAGCTGCAAACTCAGCGCTTTCACTTGGTCGTACAATTTCTGGCCGATGATGGCTGCTGCTTGGGCATCGTTGATCGGCTCGTCGTGCTGGCCTTTCGGCGCCTTGGTCGTCGGCGTGAAAATCGGCGCAGCGAGCCGGTCGGCCTGCCGCAAACCGGACGGCAGTTTGATCCCGCACACTTCGCCCGTCTTCTGGTATGAGCTCCAACCGCTGCCGATCAGATAGCCACGGGCGACACACTCGATGGTGAGCGGCGTCAGTTTGCGAACGATCATGCTGCGCAGTTGCAGGTCGCGATCCTTGATCCCGCGACGCGCGAACTCGCCCGGCTGGTCCGGCAAAAGATGGTTGGCGATGAGGCCCTGTGTCTGGGCAAACCACCAATTGCTCATCTGCGTCAGGACAATTCCCTTGCCGGGAATGCCATCCGGCAAAATCACATCGAAGGCTGAGAGCCGGTCACTCGCGGTGAGCAGGAGCGCATCGCCCAGATCAAAAATCTCCCGTACTTTGCCCGAAGCGATCTTGGGGAAAGGCAGGTTGTCGATGGCGGTGACAGCATTTTTCGGCAGGGCGGCGGCAATCTGAGCGTAAGTCATCCCCCACTCCTAAGGGTCGGAACGCATTCGTCAAAAAAAGAAATCAAAGAAAAGCAAAGAATCTCATCATTTCCGGGCTGCTTTTAAGCAGGGAGTTGTTCTTAGTGCTGCGGACACCCCAGACGACGCGCCGACCTTGGCGCCAATTCCCCTCTCCTAACCCATGACCGACGAACAAAAACTCCGGATTACTGAAAGATTTTCCTACGGCTTCGGTGACTTCGCCTCCTGTCTCTATTGGCAGACGATCTCAGTTTATCTAGCCATTTTCTACACGGATATTTTTGGAATCAGCGCGCTCGCCGCCGGCACGATGCTCGGACTCAGCCGCTCCTTTGATGCGTTCTTCGATGTGGTGATTGGCATGTTGGCCGACCGGACCCAATCGCGCTGGGGCAAATTCCGACCGTACCTCCTCTGGACTTGCATACCTATGGCGGTCATCGGTGTCCTGACCTTCACGGTGCCGGATTTTGACGAGAAGGGAAAACTGATCTGGGCCTACGCGACTTTCAATGCGCTGATGATCATCTATACCACGATCAATATTCCTTACACGGCGATGTTGGGCGTGATCACCCCGAATCCGAAGGAGCGAACCGCCCTTTCCTCCATCAAATTTGTCGGTGCCTTCGCCGGTGGCATTGTCATCTCTGCGACTCTGCTGCCCATGGCCAAAGTCGGCGGATGGCTCGGTGCAACGTCGGCCAAGCAGGGCTGGCAAATGTCGTTTATTGTCATCGGGGTTGCCGCCGTCATTTCGTTCCTGATCGTATTCTTCAATACCAAGGAGCGCGTGCTGCCACCCAAGGGGCAAAAAACCTCGGTCCTCAAGGATCTGGGTGATCTCGTCACCAACCGGCCATGGCTCGCCCTGCTCGCCACCACGATCACGTTTATCTTTTTTGTGGCTCTGCGCGGAAATGCCACTGCGCACTATTTCAAATATTTCGTTGGGTCCCAAACGATCACCTTGCCGTCTTTCCTGCCCAAAGCGATTGCGGGCACCCAGACCTGGGGATGGGAAACTTTGGTCTCAGTATTCAATACCAGCAACCAAGTGCTTTCGCTGATCGGAGCGATTTTGGTGCCGTTCTTCGCCCGGAAAGTGGGCAACAAACCTGCCTTCATCATCCTCTTCATCGTCGCGATCCTATCCACGGCTACTTTCTACGTGCTGAAGCCGGATCAGCTCTGGCTAATTTATATCGTGAATGCGATCGGTTCGATTACCGGCGGACCTCTGAGCGCACTGCTCTGGGCCATGTATGCCGACACGGCGGATTATGCGGAATGGAAAACCGGCCGGCGCGCCACCGGATTGATCTTCTCGGCCTCGATTTTCTCCCAAAAATTCGGCTGGGGCTGGGGCGGCGGGCTTTCGTTGATCATGCTCAATGGCGTCGGCTTCCTCGCCAACCAAGCCCAAACACCCTCCGCGCTGCACGGCTTGGTCCAATTGATGAGCATCTTCCCCGCGCTCTTCGGTATTCTTGCTATCTTTATCTTTCTGTTCCTCTACCCGCTCAACGAAACCAAGATGGCCCAGATTGCTACCGACCTGAAGTCGCGCCGCGCCGCCGAAGCCAACGCGCCAGCCTGAGTAATCAGATTAAATTCTTTCCCGAAGAGCGCGTGAACTTCACGCGCTCTTTTTTATGTCTGTTCTTGGGTAGGGCGCGATCGCTGGGCGCGCCGTAAAATATTCGCGAGCGGCCCCAGCGCCATGTTGCGAGACGAGCTCGCAACCTGCAAAGCATCGTGTGATTTATCCCCTCAATCCACCGCTTTCTCCAACCGATCATACCACCTGAACTTGATAAAACCAGTGGTGAGCAGGAGGAGAACCGTTATCCCACCCGCCCAACTCCATTGGCGGAGCACGATGTAGATCGGCAGCGTCACGAGGCAAAGCTGCCACACGATGCCGACCGCGACATTCGTCAGATCGTGCACCGCGTTATGATTCGGCACGAAGGACGGATCTTCCGCCATGACCTTCGCGCGGATCGGGCCCCACCAGCCCCAGGGATTCACCGTCTTGTAGAATTTCTTCAGCACTGCGTCGTCCTCCGGCTTGGTCAGCAGCGTGCCGACGATACAGCCGATCACCGAAATGACGAACAGCACAGGGAAAGTGTAGATCATATTAAACCCTTCCTTGAACAGCTCGTGCATGGTCGCGTTGTGCTCGATCAGATATTTCGCGAGCTCGGGCACCACCATCGCCCCGCCAATGCCGGCCACCATGCCGTAGAAATACCCGTAGCCATTGAAGCGCCACCAATACCACTTGAGGACGTTGGCGACCACGAAGCCGCTGTAGAGCGAACCCACCAGCCACATCATCACGTCCGTGATGCGATTCGTGAGCAACCCGAAGGTGATGCCGATCACGAGAAACACGATCGAAACGATCCGGCTGAGAGTGACTTCTTTCTTCCCGCCCGCGTTGGGATTGATGAAGCGTTTATAGATATCGTTCACCACATAGGCCGGTGCGGCGTTGAGCGTGGCGGCGAAGTTCGACATGAAAGCCGCAGCGAGCCCGGCCAGCAAAAAGCCCAGCACACCGGTCGGTACGTGTTCGCTCAGCACCAAGGGAAGAATTTTCTCAAAGTCGGGTTTCTCCATCGATTGCAGCTGCGGCATGGTAAAGGCCAGAGCGAGCACCGTGATACCCGCGATCATCATGTAGCGCGGGAACATCAACACGACCGTCACCATGCCGTTCATGAGCGAGGCCTCGCGCGGATTGCGGGTGGCGAGGATACGTTGCATGTCATAGTTCGGTGCCGGGCCGGCGAGACTGGCGAGCACGCCTTTGAAAAACATCAGCCCGATGATGATGGAGAAAAATTCATTGCCGTCCTGCGCAATCACCTTGTTGGCCGTGTGCAGAATCCCGTCCCAGTTGACCCCGAGCGTCCAGCCGAAGAATGGATTCATCCACCCCTCCGGGATGCTGCGCGCGATCATTTCCGGACTAACCTGGACGATGGCAATAGCTCCAATAGTCAGCGCCGTGAGAGTGAGAATCGTGAATTGCATCACCTCGGTAATGACCACACTCACCATGCCACCCTTGATCGCATACAGTGAAGTGAGCCCCATGAGAATCATCGCATAGACGTTTTCATCGGTGAAAATGCCCGTGGTCGCAGCGGTGAAGTGCCACGGCAGCATCACGACCGCGAATTTGCCGATGCCCTTGAACGCGTAAGCCAGCAAGCCGATCACGTTGACGAGGGCAAAGAGCACCACACTCAGGTGCGCCAGCGTACCTCCGCGATCACTGCCAAACCGCGTCTGCATCCACTGCGCACCGGTCATGACATTCGAGCGCCGCATCCACGCGCTCATGAACATCATCAGGAAAATCTGGTTAAAAGTCGGCCACATCCACGGCAGCCAGATACTCTTCATGCCGTAAAGAAACAAAGCGTACACCAGCCACATCGTCCCGCTGATATCAAACATGCCCGAGGCATCCGAGACTCCCAGCAGATACCACTTCATCGATTTGCCTCCGAGAAAATAACTGTCGAGATCCTTCGCCCCCTTGCGCGAAACCCAGAGTCCAATGAGGATTACCACGATGAAATAGCCAACAATGATACCGATATCGAGTCCGTGCAGGTGCATGATGAGGGGAGGGGTTGGCGCATCTGCCGGTAATGACAGTGGGGTTGCGCGGCAGAAAGATAACTAGAGTTCATACGCCAAGGGCAAACAAATCTTCCGCGGCCGGGACACCCTGAAGGTGATTATTTATGGACCCGAGCGCAAGAGTACGGCATCCTTAACACGTCTGCGGCACTGCCGTCGTATTCAATTTGTGCGCCGTCAACTCCTGACTATGTTTCGACGCCCCCCAATCACGTCCATGAAAACCCTGCTCACCCTTTTCGCATTATTCGTTTCCGCTATCGGCGCCTCCGCCCAAAACCCCGAACTGCTCTGGGAAACCCCCGGCTTCATCGGGCCCGAGTCCGTCGTCTTCAATTCCACGCGCCAGGAATTCTTCGTTTCCAACATGGGCACCTACGGCAAGGACGCAACGCCCGGCGATGGCTTCATCAGCCGCGTCAGCGCAGAAGGGAAAATCCTCGAGCTGAAATGGGCCACCGGCCTCGATGATCCCAAAGGCCTCGCCCTCGCCAACGGTCGCCTCTATGTCGGCGATGAGCCAGCCTTGGTCGAGATCGATCTTGTTACCGGAAAAATTCTCGCCCGCTACGCACCCCCAGACGGCGTGGGCAATTTTAACGACTGTACCGCCGATCCCGAGGGCAACGTCTACGTGTGCAGCGGCCGGCTCGACACCGTGTTCCGCCTGCACGCCGGCAAATTCGAAGCTTGGTACAAACTCGACAAACCCAAGACCGGCGGACTGAACGGCCTGAAAGCAGAAAAAGATCGTCTCCTTCTGGGCGGCTGGTCTGTGCACGATACTGCCGGCGCAGAACAACTCGGACATATTTCCACGGTCGCCTACGCCGACCATGCACTGAGCCGGCTCGGCACCCAGCCCGTCTGCCACATCGACGGACTCGAACCCGACGGAAAGGGTGGCTACACCGCGACCGACTGGCTGACCGGCGACGTCGTGCACGTTTCCGCTGATGGCAAACCCAGCCTCATCATGAAACTCGTGCAAGGCACCGCAGACCACACTTACCTGATCGATCAGCAACTGCTGATCATCCCGCTGATGAAAAACAACGTCCTCCGCGCCTACCGCTGGGCCCCGCCAGCAGCCAAGTAAGGTCCCCCACCTTCACTCCTCCTATGAAAAGTATTCTGACTATCATCCTCGGGGCTTTCTATATGCTCCCGAGCCTTGTTATGGCCAACCCCTACACCGGTATTTCCGCCGGGATTGCGGTGGTCGATATCACTCCGCCACTGGGTGGTGAGCGACTGGGCTATGAGGCGCCGCAACCTTCGGACGGAGTCAATTATCCGATCACTGCCCGGGTGCTGGTATTGGCATCCGGCGAGACCTCGGTTGCGATCGTGGTCTGGGATCTTTGCCTTGCCGATTCACCGTGGCTGCACGCGCGCATGCCCGAACTCGGCATCCACCAATTGCTGTTGTTCAATACCCACACCCATTCGGGACCGAATCTCGATCAGGAAAATTTCCCAACCAAAGAAAATCAGCTTCGCACCACGACCGAACGCAAGGTCCTAGAAGCGATCAAGGCGGCGAAACAGAACATGTTCCCGGCGCTGTTTGCGGCCGGTGAGGGTTCCATTCAACTGGGCTACAACCGGCTGGTGCGTCAGCCGGAAGGATACGCGCTCACGCATTTCGATAATCCCGAGCGCATCCCTTACGGGCCGGTGGATCCAACGGTGGGAGTATTGCGGGTGACGGATGCGCAGGGCGCGGTGCGAGCGGTACTCGTCAACTACGCCTGCCACCCCGTGGTGCTCGGGCCGTCCAATCGCCAGCTGTCCGCCGACTATCCCGGCGCGATGCGGAACGAAGTCGAGTCGAAGCTAGGCGGGAACGCCGTGTGCTTTTTCCTCCAAGGCGCCGCCGGGGACATCAATCCGCTGATGCTCGCGCGAACAGGTGACCCGGTCAAAGACCTGCCCGTGGTCGACACCATGGGGAAATCACTCGCGGGTGAAGTGTTGGCGGTATTGGAACGGATGAAATCCGCTCCCGGCAAAGCCGAGCAGCTTTTATCAGCGACAAAAACGTTCACGGTCGACAACCGTTGGCCAGCTTTGCTCACAAGCGATCAACCGGCGCGGCCAGAAACGCCTTGGTTGAATAAAACCATACAGGTCAGCGTCACCACGCTCTTGCTCAATTCTGACATTGGCATCGTCACCCTTCCGGGTGAGCCCTTTCATCAATTCCAATTGGATTGGCGCCGGAAAGCCGGCCTGCCGCATGCCTTTCTTATTGGTTATAGCTCCGATGCCAAAAATCCTTGGGCCGGCTACATGCCGGATATCGAATCCGCCGCCCGCGGCGGCTACGGAGCCAGCGATGGCACTTATCTGGCCGTGGGCACTGGAGAACGCCTGCTGAACGAAGGCCTGGCCCAGCTATACACGTTGCAAGGCCGTCTGAAGGCGAAGCCCCAACGGCATCTAAATGAGTAGACCGAACAACACACTGGCTGCGATCCACGCATGGATGCGGTGCCACTGGAGTAGCTTAAACAAAGTGTAGCCGCGTTGCCTTTCGGCTCCGCTCAAGGCCCTGAGCCTGTCGAACGGGGAGCGTAGCGACAACGTGGTCCCAGCTGCGATCCACGCTTTCGCCTCCGGCTCAAGCGCGGCTACAGTATTTATAATACACCCCAGCTCAGGCCTCGAAGATTTCCTCAATCGGTTGCTTGAAGAGCCGGGCAATCTTGAAGGCCAGTGGCAGACTCGGATCATATTTTTCGGTCTCGATGGCGTTGATGGTCTGGCGGGAGACTCCGAGCTTCTCCGCCAGATCACCTTGGGACCACTGCTTAAGCGCCCGCAGTTCGCGCAGTTGGTTTTTCATTTGTAGCGGCGATTGGCTCTGGCTGTGCCCACCAACCAGAGTAC
Organism: Opitutaceae bacterium; assembly: GCA_025360455.1. Classification (GTDB taxonomy): domain Bacteria; phylum Verrucomicrobiota; class Verrucomicrobiia; order Opitutales; family Opitutaceae; genus Didemnitutus. Next base: position 8,590 of record JANYCF010000032.1, read on the forward strand.
AAAAGTCAGGGCGAACGCGTCTAAAAGGCTTAGTCCGTGTTTCAAAAGGCCCAGCTCGACACCTTGGGCATTCAGGTTGTTTATCACCGTACCGATGATCACGGTCGCGAGCGCGGCAAACAACCACGCTTCCATCTGGATGCGCCGCTGCAATTCATCCATGCCTCGAATAAATCGCAGACAGGTTCGCACGTAGAGCACACCCGGGATCATGGGCGTCAGGGTGAGCAGGCCCCGCGTGAGCGGGCTCCACTCTGGGTGCTGTTTTAACAGAGCAAGAATGGCCACATAAACAGCTGTTGCCACCATCATCCACGCATTCAGCCGCAGATCTTTTTTAAACGAATAGTGTTCTGAGCAGGGCTGAAGAACCGACTCGATCAGATTTGGTTTATTCATGAAAAGAACGTGTAAAGCATGCTTGTCACATGTCAAGTATGCTTTACTTAAAATCTAAACACAACCTGTTCGCGAGCTGAAGCAAGGCCATCGTAACAATGGCCCCTGCCTCTTCCGCAAAGTCAGTCACGAATAACGTGAAAGTGCTGGCGAAAATCACCGCAAGTGGGAGCATCTCAGTTTTTGGCGTAAGCGACATTCACCACACGTAGGTTGCGAGCTTGCCTCGCAACGTGGCGCGACAAGCGCGCCACCTACCCAGCCAAGAATTGAGGATAGTCTAAAAACTGAGATGCGCCCACCGCAAGTGCTGTCGCCCAGAGAGGCTGGTCGTTTCCCGGTAACAGTTCTTAATCATAGAGCAAAGTCTCTCAGCAAAGCAGGCCTTTCTGCTCCGACCTGTGCTTGCCAACCCCATCGGCCTCTCCAAATATTCGCCTTCCTCCGTGATGCAAACCTCCGCCCTGAACGCCACCCTCCAGCATATCGAAGCCGACCTGCGCCAGAATATTTTGCCGTTCTGGATCAACCGGGTAGTCGATCAAGCAGGCGGCACTTTCCATGGTTCACTCACCAACGATCTGACCATCGATCCTGCAACGGAGCGGGGCTCCTTGCTCACCACGCGCATCCTGTGGACCTACGCCGCAGCGTACCGCCAATATCGCGATCCAGCTTATCTCGCCATGGCCGATCACGCCTATGCCGACCTGTTTGCCCGCTATCATGATGTGCAGCACGGTGGATTTTATTGGTCCATCGCCTCCGACGGAAAAGTCCTGCGCGACCGGAAACAAATCTATGGCCAGGCCTTCGCCATTTACGCCTTGAGCGAATATCATGCCGCCTCCGGCCGCCGCGAGCCGCTCGATCAGGCCATTGCCACCTACCGCCTCATCGAGCAACACGCGCGCGAGCCGCAGCACGGCGGCTATCTCGAAGCTTTGGGTCGCGCCTGGGAATCCATCACCGACATGCGCCTGAGCGCCATGGATCAAAATGATCCCAAGTCGCAAAACACCCTCCTCCACATCATGGAGGCCTACACGAATCTTCTCCGACTCTGGCCTGACGCCGGCCTGCGCCGAGCACTCACGGAGCTTGTGGAGACCATGCTCACCCACGTCGTCAACTCCACCACCAGTCACCTCGGATTGTTTTTTGGCAACGACTGGAAAGTGAACTCCGATAAAATCTCTTACGGCCATGACATCGAGGCGGCCTGGCTACTCACCGATGCCGCGATCGCACTCGGCCATCCGACACTCACCTCGCGCGTCCTGACCCTCGCCGTGAAAATCGCCGACGTCACCCTCGCCGAGGGCACCGACACCGATGGCGGTATTTATAATCAAGGCAGCCCTACCGGCATCACCGATTTCGCCAAAGAATGGTGGCCACAAGCCGAGGCCGTGATCGGTTTCCTTAACGCCTATCAAATTTCCCACGACGAGCGTCACCTCGCCGCCGCACTGCATACTTGGGCTTTCATCGACCAACACTTGGTCGACCGAAAAAATGGCGAATGGTTTCGCGGCGTGACCCGTGATGGCCACCTCCTCGCCAACGAACTCAAGGTCGGTTTCTGGAAATGCCCCTATCACAACGGCCGCATGGGCCTCGAAGCCGTCCGCCGTCTGCGCTCGATTCTCGCAAAATCCTGAAAATATTTACTCTCACTCTTTATCCGCGTCTATCCGCGCCATCAGCGAAAAATTTTAATTAGCTTAATCTCCTCTCATGAAAAAGAAATCCTCCGCCAAAACCAAAGCTCCTGCCAAGAAACCCTCCGGCGCTCCTGCCGCCTGGACCGCGCGCCTCAAACAGCTCCGCACCAAGCACGAGAAATTCCTCTCCCGCAAAAATCCCGTCGATGCCGATTGGGACAATGGGGTGTTTGATCGCTTCTCCTTCCCGGCAATCACCTATCGCCACGCCCCCATCGAGTGGCGCTTCGATCTCAACCCCAAGACCAATCCGTTCCTGATGGAACGCCTCGGCGTCAACGCCACGCTCAATCCCGGTGCGTTTCTCTGGAAGGGCAAATGTCACATGGTCGTCCGCTTCGAAGGCTATGATCGCAAGAGCCTCTTCGCCATCGCCGAAAGCCCCAACGGAATCGATAACTGGCGCTTCTGGGATGAGCCCATCGATCTGCCCGAGATCAAGCCCGAGACAAACGTCTACGACATGCGCATCACGTTCCACGAAGACGGCTGCATCTACGGCACATTTTGCGCCGAATCAAAAGATCCCAACGCCAAGGCCAACGATCTCTCCAGCGCTGTCGCGGTCGCCGGCATGGTCCGCACGAAGGATTTCAAAACCTGGGAGCGCCTGCCCAATCTCAAGACTCCCGCTTCGCAGCAACGCAACGTCGTGCTCCATCCGGAATTCGTCGATGGCCAGTACGCTTTCTACACGCGCCCGATGGACGGCTTTATCGACGTCGGTTCCGGCGGCGGCATCGGTTGGACTCTTTGCAAAGACATCAACACCGGCATCACCGGTCCTGAGCAAATCATCGAAGGTCGCGCGTATCACACCATCAAGGAAGTGAAGAACGGCCAAGGTCCCGCTCCGATCAAGACCGACAAAGGCTGGTTGCACCTCGCCCACGGCGTACGCAATTGCGCCGCCGGCCTGCGCTACGTGCTCTACATGTTCATGACCTCACTCGAAGATCCGACGAAAGTCATTGCTCGTCCGGGCGGCCACTTTCTCGCGCCGTATGGCGGTGAAGGTTTCGGCGACGTGTCGAACGTCACTTTCACCAACGGCTGGATTCAGCTTCCCGATAAAGCGAAGACCGTGCTCATGTACTACGGCGGTTCCGATACCCGCTGCTACGTCGCGCGTTCCACCGTGGATAAACTCGTCGACTGGTGTCTCAACACCCCCGAAGACGCGCTCACCACCCGCAAAGCCGTCGACCAACGCCTCGCCCTCATCCGCGCCAACAAAGCGCTGCTGGGCAAATAAGCATCGCGAAAAGTTTTATTCCTCAAGGCGGAGTCTTCGGACTCCGCTTTTTTGTTATAGCCGTAAGCGCGGCTTTATACCGCGACAGCCATCCGCGGAAATATTTTCCGGATTGAGTGTAGGAGCCTGCTTGCAGGCGACTGAGCACGTTATCCGTCGGCGAGCGCTTTGTGTCGCCGGCAAGCAGGCTCCTACAAAATACAACCTCACTTCCCCAGCGCCTTCTTCAGGTGCGGGACCAAAAGTTCAGTGAATTTCACGGAGTCTGGACCGGATAAGTGCGACCACTCAGGACAGTCGAAGATAAGCTCGGGATAATCCGAGTAATAGATATTCGGTGCGCCTGTCTCTTTCATCAGCCGTGTCCAGATGCCGGCACGCGGCATGCCCATATCCTCGATTTCCTTCAGCTTTCCACTGTGCGGAAACCGGACAAAGACCACCTTGCCGCCGCGCGCGCGGATCTTGTTCACCACGGCCGCAGTTTCGCCGAAGCGCGCCTCGCTGGCCGCCGCCATGCCTTCCAGCACCTCTTTCGGCATGAAGTCCGGAAATTTGGGCGGTGCAAAGAGTGGCGGCCAACCAAACTTGACGCGGTCCTGAAGTTTGCCGGGTTGGGCGCAAGCCTCAGCCATGCGCGTGCGCCGGTCGCGGGCAATGGTCGCAAAATACGGGGGCAAAATGCGGCGCGCCGTCATGTTGGCCCGGTCGGGCACGGAAATTTTCTTCAGCAGCTCGGCCAAAACCAAATCGTCTTGTTTCATGAAGGCAATTTGCTCTTCCAAAAGCATTCCCAGCCGGTGGCTCGCCTTCTGGGACACCGTCCGTTTTTGGTAACGCTTCAGCGCCTTGAGTGAATTCTGATACGGTGGTGCCGGCGGCGGCACCAACCACATGGCCGGAATAATGCTCGCGATGACGGTGCCATGAAACCTCTCGTCATTGGCCAAATTTTCCAGGATCGGATAAGCACAACTGCCCACGAGCGCGAGTTGGAGGGGGCGCTGACCAAGTCCCTTTTCCAACGCGTCGAGATCGGTGTCGAACAAGGCGCGTGAATCTCCGATGACGACAATGGAATCCGGTTGAACCTTCTCCCGCTGATCAGCCCAGAGATCAGAGGTATCGTTCAAACCCGGCGCATAGCCCCAGGCCCGAGCCTGAATTTCCCACGCCACGCCGCCGATCGCCGTCAAGAGCACTGCAGTCAGCAGCAACCCGCGCCACGGCAGGTCGGGGATCGGACGCTTAAAATCAAAATTGGAAGTAGATGAATGCATTGCCGCTTCCTTGGGTGAGTATGATGGCGCCGAGCATCAGGGTCCACGTGGCGCCGATAAGCCAGGCTGGTTTCCGGGTGATCGAAGCCTCGAGTGAAGTATCGCGCAACCGCCAGTGCGCGAACCAAAGTAGAACCGTCACGAACAGGACCTGGAGAATTTCCCGTCCGCTCAATAGCGCTTCGCCGACCGGAATTTTTCCGGCCATCGCTCCGAGCATCATCCCGGCCGCGGGGAAACTGGCCGCACGGAAAAAGACCCAGGCGATGCAAACCACGAAGTAAGTCAACAGACAGAAAAATAATTTGGCCGGCAAAGTCGCCTTCCACGCCGCATCCTTGGTCAGAGTGCGGAACGCGTGTTCCACCACCAGACTGATGCCGTGAATCAGGCCCCACACCACAAATGTCCACGCGGCGCCGTGCCAGAGTCCGCCGAGAAACATCACGATCACCAGATTCGCTGCGGCCCGGAAGGCACCGACGCGATTACCGCCGAGCGGTATGTAGAGATAGTCGCGCAGGAAAGTGGAGAGCGAGATGTGCCAGCGTTTCCAGAAATCCGAAAATCCCACCGAGGCAAACGGGAAGAGGAAATTATCTTTCAGATGAAAACCCAAGCAGAGCGCCGCACCGATGGCGCAGGTAGAATAACCGGAGAAGTCGAAGAAGATTTGCCCGGAAAACGCGATCACGCCCACCCAAGCATCAAGAGTCAGCACCGGGCCGGGATTACCAAAGATCATGTCCGCCACCGGGGCCAGCAGCGTATCGGCCAGCACGACTTTCTGGAACATCCCGAGCGTCATCAGAAACAAACCCCATTGGAGTCGATTCTTCAACGGTGTCGGTGCTGCGTCGCATTGCGGGAGGAAATCCGCGGCACGCACGATCGGACCAGCGACGAGCTGGGGGAAAAACGAAACCGCCAGGAGGAAATCGCGCAGTGATTTGGTCGGCTGCGTGGCACCGCGATAGACGTCGAGCGTGTAGGAAAGCGAGTGAAACGTGTAGAATGAAATGCCGATGGGCAGAAAGATATCGAGATGCGGCGGCACGTAGTTGATACCGGCTCGAGCGAGCAACCACTGGGTGTTTTCCAGCAGGAAATTTCCGTACTTGAAAAAACCCAGCATGCTCAGGTTGGCGGTGACGCTGGCCACGAGCCAGCCCTTGCGGGACTGCGGGGTGCTGGCGGCCCCAATCTGCGCTCCGAGCCAATAATCCAAAGCGGTCGTCGCGAAAAGCAGCAGCGCGAAAGGCGGATTCCATGCCCCGTAGAAAATATAACTCGCGACCAGCAAGAGATTCTTCCGTGCGCTCCATGATTGGAGCGACCAGTACGCGCCCAGCACGAGGGCGAAGAAAACAACAAACGTTAAGGAGTTAAACAGCACAGGCGTGGGGTTGCGCTGCGGCCGAAACAATCAACCGGCATGTTTACGGCAAGAATTTTCTGCGCGACGCTCGAAAGACACACACACCTCAGGTGGAGCGGGTTGCCCTCAACACGCTTTTGTCCGGTGTCGTCCGAGCCGGGGAGAGGGATCAATGCGCGCCCCGCTGCGATTTTGCTCGGGGGCATCAGGAGATGATTCTATTGTGCTCTTTGCTGGCCGTTTACTTCCTTTCTGAATTCATTTGCCTGATCGAATCGTGCGGGCGACAACTTTTTCGATAAACCGCTTGGTATTTCCCCTCCCTGTCGGCAACTTACGCCGAGTTTCCCAATGCCTACCCTTAAGCTGTCAAACATCCAGCTACGATCTTAACGACTCTCGGCCGAAACTTTACCCATGTCCTCTGAAATCACCTACCAGCAAGACCCGGATCCCCGGCCTTCCCTGGTTAGTGAGCAGGACATCGAAGAGGGCTTCATCGAGAAACTTTGCGGACTCAAATACAGCCACCGCCCTGACATTCGCGACCGCGCTTCACTGGAAAAAAACTTCCGCGAGAAGTTCGAGACTCTCAACCGGGTCCGTCTCACCGACGGCGAGTTCCAGCGCCTTCACGACGAGCTGATCACTCCGGACGTCTTCACGGCAGCGCGGGTCCTCCGCGAGAAAAGCGACTTCACTCGCGACGATGGCACCCCGCTGTCTTACACTCTGGTCAACATCAAGGACTGGTGCAAAAACGACTTCGAGATCGTCCACCAGCTCCGCATCAACACCGACTACAGCCACCACGGCTACGACGTTATCCTCCTCATCAACGGCGTCCCAGTCACCCAGGTGGAGTTGAAGACCCTCGGTGTCAGCCCGCGGCGCGCCATGGAGCAGATCGTCGAATACAAGAACGACGCGGGCAACGGCTACACCCGCACGCTCCTCTGCTTCGTCCAGCTCTTCATTGTCAGCAACCGCACCGAGACGTTCTACTTCGCCAACAACAACGCCCGTCACTTCGCCTTCAACGCCGACGAACAGTTTCTTCCCGTCTATCGCTTCGCCGACCGCGACAACAAACCCGTCGCCCACCTTGACGACTTCGCCGACCGCTTCCTGCAAAAATGCGAACTCGGCCGCATGATCAGCCGCTACATGGTGCTCATCCAGAGCGAGCAAAAGCTCCTCATGATGCGGCCGTACCAAATCTATGCCGTCCAGGCTATCGTGGACTGCATCGAGCAGAACAACGGCAACGGCTACATCTGGCACACCACCGGCAGCGGCAAGACGCTCACCTCTTTCAAGGCTTCCACGCTCCTCAAGGAAAACGACCAGATCGACAAATGCCTCTTCGTCGTGGACCGCAAGGACCTCGACCGGCAGACGCGCGAGGAGTTCAACCGCTTCCAGGAAGGTTGCGTCGAGGAGAACACCAACACCCGCGCGCTCGTCGATCGCCTCCTCTCCGACGACAAGGCCGACAAGGTCATCGTCACCACCATCCAGAAGCTCGGCCTCGCCCTCGACGAGACCAGCAGGCGCAACCGCCAGTTCGAAAAGCAGGGCAGGGAGACCTTCAAGCAGCGCCTTGAGCCGCTCCGCGATAAGCGCCTCGTCTTCATTTTCGACGAGTGCCACCGCTCCCAGTTCGGCGAGAACCACAAGGCCATCAAAGCCTTCTTCCCCCGCTCCCAGCTCTTCGGTTTCACCGGCACGCCCATCTTCGAGCAAAACGCTACCCGCGTTCAGATCGCGGGCGAGGAAGCCTCCCTGCTCACCACCGAGGACATCTTTCAGCGCGAGCTGCACAAATACACCATCACCCACGCCATCGAGGATAAAAACGTCCTGCGCTTCCGCGTGGAATATTACAAGGCAGAGGGGGAAGACGCCCCGAAGACCAGCCGGATTCTCGACAAGCACGCCGTCGTCAAAGCGATCATTGAGAATCACGACCGCGCCACCCACGCCCGCCGCTTCAATTCCCTCCTCGCTACCGCGTCCATCGACGACGCCATCGAATTTCACGGGCTGTTTCAGACCGTCCAAGACGCCCGATGCAAAGCCGACCCCGATTTTTCTCCGCTCAAAGTCGCCTGCGTCTTCTCCCCGCCCGCCGAAGGCAACCCCGATGTGCAGCAGCTTCAGGAAGACCTTCAGCAGGAAAAGCAGGACAACGAAAAAGACCCGGAGCGCAAGAAGGCCGCCCTTCACGCCATCATCGACGCTTACAACACCCGCTACGGCACCAACCACTCCGTCGCCGAATTCGACCTCTACGACCAGGACGTCCAGAAGCGCATCAAAGACCAAAAATTCCCCAACGCCGATCTCCCTGGCAAGGGTGCGGAGAAGATCGATGTCACCATCGTCGTCGACATGCTCCTCACCGGCTTCGACTCGAAATTCCTCAACACTCTCTACGTCGACAAGACCCTGAAGCACCACGGCCTCATCCAGGCCTTCTCCCGCACCAACCGCGTCCTCAACGCCACCAAGCCCCACGGCCAGATCCTCGACTTCCGTGCCCAGCAAACCGCCGTCGATACCGCCGTCATGATGTTTTCCGGCGTCGATAACAAAGCCTCGGCCCGCGAAATCTGGCTGGTCGAGTCCGCCCCCAAGGTCGTCGAAAAACTGAAGGCCGCACTTGGCAAACTCGACGACTTCATGCGGTCGCAGGACCTCGAGCCCGTGCCCGAAGCCGTGCCCGCCCTGCGCGGCGACGAAGCGCGCGCCGCCTTCATCGAGCGCTTCCGTGAGATTCAGCGCCTCAAGACCCAGCTCGATCAATACACTGACCTCCCTGACGAAACGAAGGCTGAGGTCGAGAAACTCCTGCCGCCCGACGAACTCAACGCCTTTCGCGGCGTTTACCTCGAGACCGCCCAGCGCCTCAAGGCCGAGCAGGACAAGCCCGACGCCACTCCCATTCCCGCCGTCGAGGCCCTCGACTTCGAGTTCGTCCTCTTCGCCTCCGCCGACATCGACTACGACTACATCATGCGCCTGCTCGCCCGCTTCTCGCAGCAGGCCCCGACCAAGCAGACGATGAACCGCGAGCAGCTCATCGGTCTCATTTTGGCCGACGCCAAGTTCATGGATGAGCGCTCGACCATCACCGACTACGTTCGCACCCTCCAGGCCGGCCAGGGCCTCGATCAAAAGGAAATCGAGGCCGGTTACCGCCGCTTCCGCGATGAGCGCCACGCCGCCGAGCTCGCCGCCGTCGCGCAAAAAAACGCCCTCGCCACCGAGCGCCTCCAGCCTTTCGTCGACGCCATCCTCCAACGCATGGTCTTCGACGGCGAGCAGCTCACCGAACTCCTCGCCCCCCTCGGGCTCAACTGGAAGGCCCGCCGCGTCGCCGAACTCACCCTCATGGCCGACCTCGTGCCCCTGCTCAAAAAGCGCGCCGCCGGCCGCGACATCTCCGGCCTCAACGCCTACGAATCATGACGCGATCGATTTTCTATTACGGCGATTTCGCCACTTTTAAAGGTCTCGAATTCGAGAGGTTTAATGCCACGCCAGCACGCATCCTGCAGCCATGAGTAAATCCAAGCGTACCAGCATCGCGGTCAAAGGCGCGGCCGTCGCCGTGCTCTCCAAGGATCGGCAGGACTACCTCAGCCTCACCGACATCGCCCGATACAAGGACTCCGAGCGGACGGACTATCTCATCTCCAACTGGCTCCGTAACCGTAACACCATCGAGTTTCTCGGCATCTGGGAGCAGCTCAACAATCCCGGTTTTAATCCCATCGAATTCGATGGGATTAGAAAGCAGGCGGGACTGAACAGCTTCATCCTGACCGCCAAACGCTGGATCGAATCTACCCGGGCCATCGGGCTGATCTCCACCACCGGCCGCTATGGCGGCACCTACGCCCACAAGGACATTGCCTTCGAATTCGCCTCCTGGGTTTCCGTCGAGTTCAAGCTCTACCTCATCAAGGAGTTTCAGCGGCTGAAGGACGAGGAGAACGACCGTCTGCAGCTCGGGTGGAACCTCCAGCGCACCCTCGCCAAGATCAACTACCGCATCCACACCGATGCCATCAAGGAAACCCTCATCCCACCCACCGTCACCAAGACCCAGGCCGCGCTCGTTTACGCCAGCGAGGCCGACCTCCTCAATGTCGCTCTCTTCGGCCGGACTGCGAAACAGTGGCGCGACGCCCATCCCGATGCCGAGGGCAACGTCCGCGACCACGCCACGCTCGAACAGCTCGTTGTCCTCACCAACCTCGAAAGCCTCAACTCCGTCCTCGTCCGCCAAGGCCTCCCCGCGCCGGACCGCGTGCTCAAGCTCAACGAAATCGCCATCACCCAGATGCGCAGTCTGCTCGCGGATCCCAACGTGAAGCGCCTGAAGTGATGAAACCCGCCGCCGTCAAAAAAGTAGCGGGAGCTTCCAGCTCCTGTTCCGGAAAGCGGGAGCAAGATGATCCCGCCACCCTCACGCCCAAGCTGCGCTTCCCGAAGTTTCGGGATGGGCCGGGTTGGGAAGCAATTCCGTTGAAGTCAGCGTGTCAGATGCAGGCTGGGAAATTTGTCCAAGCATCAGACATATTCGAGAGTTCGAAAGGAGGTCTCTTTCCGTGCTACGGAGGCAACGGCCTTCGCGGCTACACCAAAACGTTCACACACTCGGGCAAATATCCTCTCATCGGTCGCCAAGGCGCATTGTGCGGTAACGTGAAGCTCGCAATGGGAGACTTCCACGCAACCGAGCACGCGGTGGTTGCGACAGCCCAAAGCGGCGTCGATCTGGATTGGTTGTTCTACACGCTCGAACGCTCGAACTTGAACCAATATGCGACTGGACAAGCGCAGCCCGGTTTATCCGTAGAGGTTTTAGATAAAGTGTCGGTCGCGCTTCCTCCAACGGAGAACGAGCAACAAAAAATCGCCGAGTGCCTGAGTTCGCTGGACGAGCTGATCGGAGCCGAAAGCCAGAAACTCGACGCGCTTAAGGCCCACAAAAACGGGCTCATGCAGCAGCTCTTCCCCAGCGAAGGCGAAACCCTCCCTCGCCTCCGCTTCCCCGAGTTTCAAAACGCACCGGAGTGGGTCGCAGTGCCGATGGGAGATCTGTTATCTCGCAAACCCGAATATGGAGTAAACGCACCAGGTTCGCCGTATTCGGAAAACCTGCCGACTTACCTAAGGATCACCGATATTGACGACGACGGACGTTTTCTCAGCGAATCGAAAGTCTCGGTCGATATTGTTGCCACCGAAGAGAATCATCTGAGCGAAGGTGACATCGTCCTCGCTCGCACCGGTGCTAGCGTAGGGAAGTCATATCGATACAGAAAATCTGACGGCCGCTTGGTCTTTGCTGGTTTTCTCATTCGCATTCGACCGAATCATGGGAAGGCGGATCCCATATTTTTGTCCAATTTTCTTACGACAAATCAGTATTGGGACTGGGTTCGCATCACATCCACCCGCAGCGGTCAGCCCGGCTTGAACGGCTCCGAGTATAGTTCGTTACAAGTTCCAATACCTCCTTCGGGTAAAGAAGGCTTAGCGGAACAGCAGCGCATCGCCAAATGCCTCTCCTCGCTCGACGACCTGATCGCCGCCCAAATTGCTAAGCTCGCCGCCCTCCAGACCCACAAGCAAGGGCTCATGCAACAGCTCTTCCCGTCCCCCTCGGAGGCCGACGCATGAGCACATCGCTCGCACGTTTCCGCCGCCGCGCAACCCAGGCCGACCATTTTCCTGGCGTTAAGAAATTGGTTCTGCTTCGCCCACGCCGACTCACCCTCCGCCGCCCATGATAATCCTCTACACCAGTGAAGACGGCCAGAGTCGCATCCTGCTTCGCGCGGAGGATCAGACCGTCTGGCTCACCCAGTTGGAGATGGCCGAACTGTTCGCCACCACGAAGCAAAACATCTCCCTTCACCTCCAAAACATCTTTGATCCTCAGAAAGCCAGAATTGCTGAGACCAATACAAAAAAATTGTTTGAAA
>JANYCF010000036.1 GCA_025360455.1 Opitutaceae bacterium
CAAGCGCGTCCATGCCGGAACCTATGTCATCTGCGAATAGACCCACCAGCCGATCGATAAAGATCGTTTGCTCGCCGTGCCTTTCACCCGTTATTCAGCCGAAGCCAAAAAAATCGTCGAGCGTCACTCGCATCGCGAGCAACAGCGCGGCGGCCTATTCGGTGAAGCCGGTGAAGAAGACGGCGGCAGCAAGATTCCAGACGATGGCGGCGAGGACTAAGTCCCGCGCCCCTCGCCCTTGGCCACTACCCCTTCAAGTTTGCAGCGTGCGCTGGCTTATCGCTGGCTCTGGAGCTTTGCGTTGGTCGTCTTCATTGCCGACCAACTCAGCAAACTGTGGATCACGAACCGGCTGGCGTTGAATAGTTATGGCCCGCGTGGGCTGACCATCTTTCCCGGTTTTTTCAACTTGGTGCATGTGGGAAATACCGGAGCCGCATGGAGCATGTTCAGTGGCCGCAGCACCCTGCTCGCCCTCCTCGCCCTCGGCACCCTCGTCGCGATTTTTTTCTGGCGGAAACATCTGGGGCTGCACCAAACCGTCCCCCAAATATGTTTCGGTCTACTCTGCGGCGGCACCGTCGGTAATCTGGCCGATCGACTCCGCCACGGACACGTGACCGACTTTCTTGATTTCCATTTTGGCGACTACGTTTTCCCGACGTTCAACGTCGCCGATTCCGCCATCTGCGTCGGTGTCTTCAGTTACATCCTGTGGTCGCTGCAGCAGCCGGCTCCGGTGGAAAGTAATAAGTAACAAGTTTCAAGTAACAGGATTGAGCTCACTGGCCCTTTCCGCTTTTTGTTACTTGTCCCTTGATCCTTGTTACTTCGTCGAGTGAGCTTCGCTCACTCGACGTTCGCAATCTGCTCTTTTACCCGTTCCAATTCATTTTTGCATTCGATGACGCGTTGGGAAATCTGAAGATCATTGGCCTTGCTGCTGATGGTGTGAATTTCGCGACCGATTTCTTGTAGGATAAATTCTCCTTTCCGTCCCACTTCATCGACACTGCGCAGCAGGGTCGTGAGCTGACCAAGATGGCTATGCAGGCGGGTGATTTCCTCGGCGATGTCGCAACGATCGGCGAACAACGCAACTTCCTTGAGCACGCGCTCATCACTCACATCGAGCTCCAGACCAGCACCACGGAGCCGTTGCAACAGCAGCTCGCGGTAAGTGGTGATCACTTGCGGTGCTCGCTGCGTGATCGCGTCGACTTGGCTGCGAATTTTTTCTAGGCGGCCGAGAAAATCGACCAATAAAGTTTCTCCTTCCTTCGCCCGCATCGCCGCAAAACCGCGCAAGGCCAGCCCAAGTGTTTTGAGCAGCAAATCCGCCGTTTCGTCATCAACCGGCAACTTGGAACCGGTGCGTTGGGCATTCGCCAACTGCCAGAGCAACTCAGTCGTCGGGGCAAACTTCACTCCATTCGCCAGGGCCAGTTTTTCCAGCTGCTGCAAAGAGGCGGACACCGCACTTTCATCCCAGCCTAGGCCCGAGGATTTTTTTCCGGTGACCTCGACCGCCACATGTACCTTGCCTCGCTGGGCGACCTTGCGCACCGCATCACCACAGGCCGATTCGTAAGACTGCCACTCATCCGGCAGTGACAGTGCGAGATCGAGGCTTTTGCGGTTCACCGAGTTCACCTGCACCGTGAGTGTCAATTCACCCAAAGCGGCGGTTGCCCTTCCATATCCGGTCATCGAATTCATATAGGAGAAAACTTAACCACGGATTGCACGGATGAGCACGGATTAAATCACAGATTCTCGTGCAGTGGCAAACCAGCAGATTTTGGCCACGAAAGAACACAAAGTACGCAGAGAATATCCCAACCGCAGATTCTTTGGGTTCCTTGCGTTCTTTTGTGGCCAATAGCCCGATGCCTCACCGGCCTCATTCAGTTGCCCGCGAAAGACGCGAAACAACGCGAATGACAAACCACGAAAAACAGCCGCATCCATCGTCACAGGATCGTGGATTCGAGTTTGCTTTCACTGTTTCTGAATCTGCCTCGGACTTTAGCGTGTTGCGCGGGCATTCCACTGCATTGTTACGGCTTAGCCTTCTCGTCGAGCAGTCGCTGCACCTGTTGAACATCTTTGTCTCCGCGACCTGATAAATTCACGATGACAATCTTATCTTTACCCAATGCGCGGGCGCGTTTAAGGCCGTGGACCAAGGCATGCGTGCTCTCCAAAGCGGGAATGATCCCTTCCATCCGCGAGCAAAGCTGAAACGTCTCGAGCACTTCATCGTCGGTGGCGTAGGCGAATTCGATCCGGCCCTGGTCACGATAAAACGCATGCTCGGGTCCAACCGCAGCATAGTCCAGTCCGGCGCTGACGGAGTGCGTCAGCTCAATCTGACCTTCCGCATCCTGCAGGAGAAAGGTTTTGCACCCTTGCAGCACGCCCAAACGACCGCCAGCGAAACGCGCCGCGTGCTCTCCGCGCTTGATGCCATGACCGCCCGCTTCCACACCGAACATCCGTACGCCAGGCTCGTCGAGAAATTCAAAAAAGAGCCCGATCGCATTGCTCCCGCCACCGACACACGCGACCAGCTCATCCGGCAAGCGGCCTTCGCGCGCGAGTATCTGCTCCATAGCTTCCTGCCCAATCACGCGATGAAAATCCCGCACCATCATCGGATACGGATGTGAGCCATAAGCAGTGCCGAGAATGTAGTGGGTGTTGCGGACATTCGTCACCCAGTCGCGCATGGCCTCGTTGATCGCTTCTTTGAGGGTCTTCTGCCCTGCTTCCACGCCGATGACTTTCGCCCCCATCAATCGCATGCGAAATACATTCAAGGCTTGGCGTTCCATGTCGTGCGCACCCATGTACACCACACATTCAAGACCGAACTTTGCGCAAGCCGCCGCTGTCGCCACGCCATGCTGACCGGCACCGGTCTCGGCGATGATGCGCTTTTTCCCCATGCGCTTCGCCAGAATCGCCTGGGCAAGCGCGTTGTTGATTTTATGCGCGCCAGTATGGAGCAAATCCTCGCGCTTCAGATAAATTTTAGCCCCGCCACAATGCTCCGTCAGACGCTCAGCCAGGTACAAAGAGGTGGGCCGGCCGGCAAATTCCTTCAGGTGCTGCCGCAGTTCGCTTTGAAAGCCTGGATCATGGCGCGCCACTTCGTAGGCCGCGGTGAGCTCTTGGAGCGCCGTCATGAGCGTCTCGGGCACAAACACCCCGCCATAGGGACCAAAATGCCCCGTGGCATCGGGTTGACTGAAACGGGGAGCACTATGGAGCGCAGGAGCAGTGACGGACATAGGCCTCAACGACTAGGTGCTGGCCGAAGAAACGCAAATGGGATTTATCGTGGTTGTGTGACAGAAAATGGTTGTAGAGATCAAACGGTCACAGGATTCGTACATTGTACCATTTTCTGTCAGATGAGGCTACATTACTCGATTTCCCCCTGATCGATACTTTTCACCTCAGCCTCAATTATGAATAAATTCAACAATCCACTATTGGCTATTTTGGCGCTGGTTGTAGTCACTGGGACACAGGCTGCGATCAAGTTAGTTTACACCACGAAAGGAGAAACGGTAGAAGTCGTGGCGTTTAAAGACGGGAAAATTCTCGGACGTACAGAAAAAGGCATCGTCGTCATGCCCGAAACTGGCGTCCTGACGCTGGAGGGGTCGGATTGGATGGAAGATCACCGTGTCCTCCTTACTCCTGAACTGAACATTAATCGAGGATTCTACCCAGCTGCGATCGAACCGTATCCGAGACCCTATACGGTCGGTGTTAACATCCACAATCAACGGGATTGGGAGGATCGAAATCCCGGACTACATGGTGACATGATTCATGGATGGAAGCTTCACCCGGACGAAAAAACTTTGGCTGTCATCATATGGCAGAGCGAAAAAGGCACACCCCAAATTACCCACCAGGTTTTATTGCCCGCGAATCTTGGTTGGTTCAGCGAAAAGACAGTCGTAGAAAATGCGCTCGAGCTCGGGCAAACCAAAGGGCACGCCGGTTTACTCCTTTTGGGATCGGATGGGTATGCCACTCCCTATCCCGAGTTTTCCGATCCCGACAGCCAAGCCGCATTGCAATCTCTATTGCATGACAACCAATCTGAATTCGATTCGTTGCTATTGCGTAAGCCCGCCATTGCCCGAGAAAAATCGTACACCGGGGCCACACTCCTGCACTACGCTGCACTACTGGATTGTCCTTGGGCGATTGAAAGCTGGCATCGCTCCACCGGAAATCTGAACGCCAAGGACGAAGTAAATGCTACGCCACTGGAGTGGGGCGCGCGATTGAACCGCAGCACATTCGTTCAGCAGCTCCTGGCGAACGGCGCTAGTCCAGATGTTGGTTATGCGCTCCATGAGGCGATACGTTGCGGACATGAAGAAATTACACGTCAATTAATTTCAGCCAAAGTCGATGTTGACCGAGATAATCAAAACAACGAAGCGCCACTGATTGTGGCGTTCAACAATAACCGAGGAGCCATCGCTCGATTGCTCCTCGAAAAAAAAGCCGCCTACCGACTGAATAAAACCCATTGGGACAAATCTCTGGTCGTAGAAGTTACCCTTGGACAAACTGCTATTGTCCGAATTCTACTGGACCATGGGCTCTCACCCAATGGGGAAGCCTTTGGGTATACTCCCCTCTATGGAGCGGCAAAACAGGGCAACCCAGAATTGGTTGAGCTACTGCTGAAAGCCGGCGCCAAGCCAAACCACGCCTGCCAAGCCGATGTGACCCCGTTGATGATAGCCGCAAATTCGGGCAGCACCGCGACGGTAAAACTCCTGCTGGACGCCCACGCTGATGCAACGCGGCGGACCATTACAGGGGCAACCGTGACGCACTTTGCGGCCGGTTCCGGCAATGCCGAAATGCTTACTTATCTGCTCGATCACGGAGCTCCGTTTATGGCCTCAACGAGGAGCGGAGTCACTCCCTTGACCGACGCGTTGCGTGAAGACAATGCGCAGACCGCGCTGGTTATGCTGGCGCGAGGAGCCAAGCTCGACCCCAAAGGCTCCCATTTCGAGGATGAGCTTGAAGCCGTGCTGCGGCTGGATCTCGCGGAATTCATTGAACCCTTGGTCCTGGCCGGATGGCCCGCGGATTCGTCCATGGATTCCATTTGGTCAGTTGGCCAGGCCGCCATCATTTTCAAAGCAACAAGGTGCGTGGAGGTTCTGGACAAACATTCTCTTCTGAAGGTAAAGCCCTTCGTAGGAATGGGCACACAAAAATCGATTTCTGCACGTCCGACCCTACGATCAGCCATATCACTGGAAGATCCCAGACCCGAGGAAGCCGCCCTTACTCCTGGTGAAGTGGAAGTGGAATTTATCATTGATGCCCAAGGCAAAGTTCTTTTTCCACGACTGATCAAAGCCGATGATGCAAGATTAAGAAAACCGACACTCGAGGTGATTCGGGGATTCAAATACCGACCGGCCTATGTCGGTTCTGAACCAACGGCATTGCAAGTTAAGCAAATCTTGGTCTGGCAACGAACGGACAAAAAAATCTTCGATGTCCAAGACTTGGATCGTCCTCCGGTGATTAAAAACGCCATTGCCCCAATGTATCCGACGGCTGCCAAAAGAGCCAATGCGACTGGCTCAGTCAAAATCGAATATATCGTGGATACACTCGGCCGAGCGACTAATTTCAATATCATCTCTTCGCCCCACGAAGTATTTTCAAATTCAGTGATCAATGCCCTATCGAAATGGACTTTTTATCCAGGCGAAAGGCATGGCGTCCCGGTGAACACACATGTCATGCAAGATTTTCCATTCAATTTGGATTAATCAGCCACTCGTGCTTTTCGGCTGATTCAGCCGGTTCTTCAATAGCGATTCAGAACATGTCTTAAAATACGGGAATCGTTTTGCACTGCTCTCACACCCGCTTGACCGTCAACAGCGTGAAGTCGTCACGCAGGCCGGTGCCGCCGGTGAAGCGCTGTCCGGCCTGGATCACCGCATCATTAATTTCTTTCGCGCTGCCCTGGTGCGCGCCGCGCAAGGCGTCGGATAAGCGGGCACTGCCAAATTCCTGGTCATCCCCGTTGGGTGCTTCGGTCAATCCATCCGTATAGAGCAAGAGCACATCACCCACGGCGAACGGCACGATCTTATCCACGATAGCTTGATCAAACATCGCTGGTGGGACCAGACCGAGCGGCATACCCTCTGAAATAATATATTCGCACACGGTATGACCTGCGGTGTGGTCCTGCTTCAAGAGCAGCGGCAGCTCATGGCCGGCCCGGGCCAAAATCACACGCCCCGCTGCTGGATCGATAATGGCGTAGACCATGGTGATATATATTCCGTCGCGAATATCGCCCGCCATCGCTTGGTTTAATTCCGAGAGCGCGCGAGCGGGAGATTCATAACGGGCAGCAAACTGGTGGAGTAATGTCCGGCAAATGGCCATGTGCAATGAAGCCGACACGCCTTTGCCCGACACATCGGCCACCACCACACCCAGCCGGCCCTCACCCAACGGAAAAACATCATAGAGATCGCCCGATACTTTTTGCGCAGCCATGTAGCGGGCATCCACATCGAGTCCGGCCAAGTACGGCATACGGCGAGGGAGCAGCATCTGTTGCACATCGCTCGCGAGGGACAGATCGAGATCGAGCCGTTGTTTGGCCACCTGCAAATCGAGGAAATCCGTATTGTGGACCGCGAGTCCGGCTTGCTCGGCGAGCGCAGCGACCAGGGAATAATCGGTTTGGCTGAAAGGGAGACCATCGGCGGAGTTGCACACGCAAAGCACGCCGATCAGTTGTTTGTGCACCATGATGGGGGCCGCAATGACCGAGCGAACCATCAGCGCCGGATCGTCGTGTCGCACGACGCGGGAGTCCGCCGGAGCATCACCGATCAGTTCACCCCGCCCGGTCGCCGCCACTTGCCCGACCACGCCTTCTCCCACAGGAAATTCTTCCGACATCAGAACTTGCTCGATAAATTTTGCCCGCCCCATCTGAAGTCTTTCGTGATCGGAGATGGGACGATGGGGTGGGAAAAGGCCTTCGCTCGCCACCCCTTTCATCATGTGGTTCGCCTGTTTTTCAAAAATGCAGGCACTGAGTGCACCCGTACTGAGAATGGAGGCGTGCACGATGCGTTGAAATAATTCGTCGCGCGTCAACCGGTCGCCCACGGCATCGACCATGTTATGCATGAAATCGAGCACGATGGTCCGTTCTTCCAACAAACTGAGTTTCTCTTCCTCCAGCTGCGCCACCTGGCCACGAGCGCGCCAATAAATACGGTAGACGAATATCGTGCCGAGAATGGCGCCTAGAATAAAGGTGAGCATGCTAGGTATCCTCTTCTCTTCGCGGAAACCTCACTGAACGGGTTGGGCGAAAGTTTTCATGGGCAAAGTAACCGGAGGGTTAAGACGAATTCAGCTGGTTGCGCAAGAAAGCCAATAAATCCTGAAACTTGGTGAGATTGGACGGATCAGCATCGAGCAGATTTTCATGGGCCTCCAGCACCAACCGGGTTCGCTCGATTTCCGTGCGCATCGGTTCGGACAAGGCCTGCGCCGTGCCGCCGAGATTGAGGGAGAAATTCCCGGCATCGACGATCGCCAAGCGATGCAAACCAAGATTGCGAATGAGCTCGAGATTGCGTTCCCCAACCCGAACCAAGGTGAGCGATCCCAGCGAAGCGGTTTTCTTCAATTCCAGCGCTGCGCCGGCCAGTACGCCAAGGAAGGTGCTGTCCATGCTGGTGCACTGCTGAAAATCGACCGCCAGCTTGGTCTTTCCCTGCCGAATCATTTCGGTGAAAAACTCCTTCAGACTGCCGCTATTCATAAACGATGCCCGACCTTGAATACGCACGAGCACCGGGTCGGAGTACGCGTCGACAAGGAAAACAGGTTTGAGAGCTGATTCAGGCATGGGTTAAACGGTGGAGCTGGCAGACAGCAGAAAATAACTATCGCCTGCCAGCCAACTCCTACAAGTTCAATTCTTCGCCACAATCTGGCGCAACACGTAGGGCAAAATGCCGCCGTGCTGATAATAATCGATCTCGATCGGCGTATCAATGCGGCACCGCACCGTGACGTTCTCAACCGCATCATTTTTTCGCGTGATTTTTAAAATCAGATCCTGCTGCGGCTTGATCGCGGCGGTGAGGCCGACGACATCATAGCTTTCCGTGCCATCAAGCTTCAGCGTCTGGGCCGTCGTGCCTTCCTTGAACTGCAGTGGGAGTACCCCCATGCCGACGAGGTTGGAGCGGTGGATGCGCTCGAAGCTCTGTGCGACGACTACTTTCACGCCGAGGAGATTCGTGCCTTTGGCGGCCCAATCGCGTGACGAGCCGGTGCCGTATTCCTGGCCGGCCAGAATGATAAGCGGCGTGCCGGCCTTTTGATAGGCCATCGACGCGTCGTAGATCGAAGTCTCGACCCCATCGCCGCCAATCGTATTGCCACCTTCCTTGCCGCCGAGCATCAAATTCTTAATCCGAACATTGGCAAAGGTGCCGCGAGTCATCACGCGATCATTGCCGCGGCGCGAGCCGTAGGAATTGAAGTCCTCGAAGGTGACGGCGTTATCGAGCAGGTACTTTCCGGCAGGCGAACTCTTCTTGATCGCACCGGCGGGCGAGATGTGGTCGGTCGTCACCGAGTCACCGAAAATACCGAGCGCACGCGCGCCCTTGATCTCGGCGATGGCACCGGGCGTCATGGAGAAGTTAGTGAAGAACGGCGGCTCCTGAATGTATGTGGACTGCGCGTCGAACGCATAGACGTTGCCCGTGCTGGACGGGATTTCATTCCACTTCGGATTCTGCGCGGCAAAATCGGTGTAGAGTTTACGAAACACCTCGGGCTTGAGCGCGGCAGCCATCTGGTCGCGCACTTCTTGCAACGAGGGCCAGAGATCCGCGAGGAAGACTGCCTTGCCGGCCTGATCGTGGCCGATGGGCTCTTTCGCGAGATCGATATCCACCCGACCGGCGAGCGCGAAAGCGACCACGAGCGGAGGCGACATCAGGAAGTTGGCCTTGATATTCTGGTGCACGCGGGCCTCGAAATTACGATTGCCGGAGAGCACGGAGGCGGCGACGAGATCGTTTTTCACGACCGCTTCTTCGACCGGCGCGGCCAGCGGGCCGGAGTTGCCGATACAAGTCGTGCAACCGTAGCCGACGGTTTGGAAACCGAGCTTGTCGAGATACGGCGTGAGGCCGGTCTTGTTTAAATAATCAGTGACGACCCGCGAGCCGGGAGCCAGCGAGGATTTCACGAGGGGATTTACGGTCAGCCCTTTCTCGACGGCCTTCTTGGCGAGCAAACCGGCCGCGAGCATCACGCTTGGATTGGAAGTATTGGTGCAACTCGTGATGGCGGCGATGAGCACGGAACCGTGGCCGAGCTTCTGGCCGCCCACCTGCGCGCTGACGGTGGAAAATTCCTCGGCCTTCTTACCAAAACCATTTTCGGTGACGGGCTTCGCGAATGCCGTGGTGAACTCCTGTTTGAGATTCTTGAGCTCGATGCGATCTTGCGGCCGCTTCGGACCGGCGACACTGGGCACCACCGATGTAAGATCGAAATCGATGACCTGCGAATAATCGATCTGCCCCTTCTGCGGAATGCCCCAGAGATTTTGTGCTTTGTAGTAGGCTTCGTAGGTGGCGATTTGTTTTTCGTCGCGACCGGTGGCGCGGAGGTAATTGGAGCACTCGGCGTCGATGGGGAAAAAGCCCATCGTCGCGCCGTATTCCGGCGCCATGTTGGCAATCATCGCACGGTCGACCACGGGCAAGGCGGCAGCACCAGGGCCAAAGAACTCCACGAATTTGCCGACGACCTTGGTCTTGCGCATGAGCTGCGTGATCGTGAGCGCAAGATCGGTGGCGGTGACGCCTTCTTTCAGCGCGCCAGTCAGGTGCACGCCGACGACATCAGGCGTGAGAAAATACACCGGTTGGCCGAGCATGCCGGCTTCCGCCTCGATGCCACCCACGCCCCAGCCAACGATGCCGAGACCGTTGATCATCGTGGTGTGCGAGTCGGTGCCCACGAGGGTGTCGGGGTAATAGACATTGCCCGCGCTAAGTACGCCCTTGGCTAGGTACTCGAGATTAACCTGGTGGACGATACCGATGCCGGGAGGGACCACCTTAAAGGTGTCGAACGCCTGCATGCCCCACTTCAGAAACTGATACCGCTCGCGATTGCGGGTAAATTCCAGAGCGAGATTCTTTTCCATCGCCTCGGCGCTCCCGGCAAAATCCACCTGCACGGAATGATCGACCACGAGATCCACCGGCACGAGCGGCTCAATAATCTTCGGGTTCTTACCCATCATCGCCACCGCAGAACGCATCGCAGCAAGATCAACCAGCAGCGGTACGCCGGTGAAATCCTGCAGCACGATACGCGCGACGACGAAGGGAATCTCCGCGGTGCGGGACTCCGTGGGTTTCCAAGCCGCGAGTTCCCGAATGTTCGACTCCAACACACGCTTGCCGTCGCAATTCCGCAGCACCGCCTCGAGCACGAGGCGAATGCTCACGGGCAGGCGCGAGATGGGGAAGCCGGCTTTTTCGAGCGCGGGCAACGAGTAGAACTGCTTGCCGCCTTCGAAGGCTTGCAGGGTGTTGAAGGGATTCGGGAGAGACACAGGATTTACGATTTTGGAATTACGATTTTCGATTGGAAGACTAGTCATTGCGAGGAGCGCAGCGACGAAGCAATCCAGCTGATTGCTTCGCCCGCTGAACCGGACGAAGCGCTATGAGCAATTAGGCCAAAGCCGCTTTGACCGCTGCAAAATTCGGCAGATCTTTCGGCGTCGCGGTCTGCTCGGCGTATTTGACCACACCATCCTTACCGATAACGAACGCAGCGCGAGCTGAGGTATCACCAATCCCGGCAAGCATCGGGAAAACGACATCGTAAGCCTTGGTCACCGTCTTATTAAGGTCGGAGAGCAACGTCAGAGTAATTTTGTTGGCCTTGGCCCAAGCCTCCTGCGAAAAGGCATTGTCCACGCTAATTGCGTAAACTGTCGCCCCCAGCTTCTCATATTCTGCGAGCCCGCCGGTCTGGTCACACATTTCCTGGGTGCAGACGCCAGTGAAGGCGGCGGGGAAGAACAGAAGAACCGTTTGCTTCTGGCCGAAATTGGCGCTCAACGTGACGTCTTTCAGACCGTCAGCGGCTTTGGATTTAAGGGTGAAATCAGGGGCTTTGGAACCTACAGCGAGTGGCATGGTAGTGAGGGATTGAGTTTCGTGGTTGGAACGACGGGCACCCGTCGCATGGAAAGGAATAACTAGAACCGCCCGCGCACCACCGGCAACCCCTTTTATTCAGATATGAGCGGGATGCTTAAATTTCCCTGAGGCTCATTAGACTGATAATAGGAGGACGCTTTTTTCAGTCCGTAGCCGCGCTTGAGCCAATGGCGAAAGCGTGGTCCACGTTGTCGCTACGCAACGCAACCGCCCGCACAGAACGCTTGCCTCCCCCGCCTTCGCCCGCGTTAACTTCCGCCCTTCATCATGAGTGACTTCCTATCCGATCTGCAATGGCGTGGCCTGCTGGCCAGCTGCACCGACCTCGACGCGCTGCGCAAGCGCCTCACCGAAGGACCGGTCACACTGTACTGCGGCTTCGACCCGACCGGTGCCTCCCTGCACGTCGGCCATCTGATGGGCCAGCTCACGCTGCGCCGTTTCCAATTCGCCGGCCACCATGTCATCGCCCTAGCCGGCGGAGCCACCGGCATGATCGGCGACCCCTCCGGTCGCTCCGCCGAGCGCAACCTGCTTACCCGCGAGCAGCTCAACTACAACATCGCCTGCATCAAGCAGCAGCTCTCCCGCCTGCTCGACTTCACCGCCGCGGGCAATCCCGCTCGCCTCGTGGACAACGCCGCGTGGACCGCGCCGATCAGTTACCTCGATTTCCTGCGCGACGTCGGCAAACATTTCACCCTGAATCTCATGCTCGCCAAGGATTCGGTGAAATCCCGCATGGAGGGCGACGGCGGCATCAGCTACACGGAGTTTAGTTATCAGCTCCTGCAAGCCTACGACTTCTACCACCTCCGCGAGGCCTTCACCTGCGAACTGCAGATCGGCGGTTCGGACCAGTGGGGCAACATCACAGCCGGCACAGACTTCATCCGCAAAAAACTCGGCGTGCCCGCTTGGGGTTGGACCTTCCCGCTCATCACCAAGAGCGACGGCACGAAGTTCGGCAAGACCGCCAGTGGTGCCGTCTGGCTCGACGCCACCAAGACGAGCCCCTACCGCCTCTACCAGTTCTTCGTAAACACCGAGGATGCCAAGGTCTGCGAGTACCTCCGCAAATTCACCTTCCTCACCCGCGAGCAAATCGAACCGCTTGAAGCCGCCCACGCCACGAACCCCGGCGCCCGCGAAGCACACCGCGCCCTCGCCCGCGAAGTCACCACACTCGTCCACGGGGTAGACGCCCTCGCCGCCGCGCTCAAAGCCAGCGAAATTCTCTTCGGCGGTTCGCTCGAAGGCATCAGCGAAACGATCTTCAACGACGTCGTCGGCGAAGTCCCGACGAAGGACCTAGAGAAAAACGCACTTGGCGGGGCTGATGCTACAGGCGCAATTGTCTCATTTGGTTCACCCATTACCGATCTCGTAGTACAAGCCGGTCTCGCCCCATCCAAAGGCGCCGCCCGCAAAGACCTCGAAGCCGGCGGCATCTACCTGAACAACGTCCGTGTGGAGCACACGCGCAGCGTCACGACGAACGATCTGCTCTTCGGCAAGTATCTCCTCCTCCGCAAAGGCAAGCGCAGCTACGCAGTGCTCCGATCTTGATGAAGACTATTGGGGGAATTGCATATTCGTTGGATCACAGCTATGAGAAATCATGTGGTTGTGATGAAATTAAGCACATCGGTATTTTTGCTACACGCAAAGAAGCACTTGCTGTAAAAAAAAGGCTTCTGAAGCAACCCGGGTTTCGAAAATATCCGCGCTGTTTCCATATCACTTGAGAGTGCCGGATTCGTTGGGCGATTAAGCGGCGGCGGCGAGGCTGGTGCCCTCGATGCGGGATAGATCAATCCGCGAGCGGAGGAATATCGCGAAGGTTGGGTCTTGAGGTAGAGCGGCGAGATATTCCGGCAGGC
>JANYCF010000037.1 GCA_025360455.1 Opitutaceae bacterium
CACGAAGCGGCCTTTCGTTTGGCGTGCGCGGCGATTCAGCAGACCGCATTAGTGCCCGAGCTGCTCGAATTTCCCATTTGGTCGTTATGGCATATGCGCGAAGAAAATCGCCCGAGGGCCGAATCGTCGACGCTGCGCCAGTTGGACATTACGGCCGTGCACGAGGCGAAGCTCCGCGCCGTAACCTGCTTCCAGTCCCAACTCAGTCCCTCGCTCTTCGGTAAACGCGGTTTTCTGCCGCCACTGCTCGTGAAGCGACTGACGGGCCGATCGGAAATTTTCTTTGTCGGGCAACGTCCGTCCGACGAGCCGCTCCCCTTATGATCGGGCCCGGGGTTTGCTAGACCGAAAGGCTGGCGTAGAACGCTTCCAACCGGTCCAAATGCCGGTCTAATGAAAATGGATTCGCCCAGTAACCGTTGTAGGCGTTTTCGCCGAGTCGCGCCGCAAGCGCCGGGTCTGCGAGCAGACGCATCTTTGCTGCAAGGTCGGTCACTGAGCCCGGTTCGAAGAGCAGTCCATTGACGCCGTCCTGCACGAATTCCCGCGCAGCCGTTCCGCTGGAGGCGATCACCGGTATCCCGTGCGCCAAGGCTTCGGCGGCGGAGAGACCGAACGTTTCCGGCACAATGGAAGGAAACACAAATGCGCGTGCCGCTCTTAATTCGGTCTCAAGCGCAGCGCGCTGCAGCCATCCGGTGTAGCGCGCTTGGGGCAGGAGCTGGCGCAGCTCCGCTTCCATGGGGCCGGTTCCGCAGTACACAACCGGCAAGGCTGTTGCCGCGCCGGCTTGGGCCAGCAGCTGCGGCCCTTTATACTTTTCCAGCCGCCCGGAGAATACATACGCGCGGTTGGCGGTGACATCCACGCGCAACGGCTGCGGTGTGCTCACCACGTTGGGTATGACTTCGATCCTCACGTCTTTCGGCAAATGGGGTTGGATGGTTTGCCGGGAGATTTCCGATACCGCGATGAGCGCAGTCAGTTTCCGGGGCAGGTCGATCACTTTATTCTGAACGATTCCGCGCAGCACTCGCCAAGGCTTGTGCAGACGCGTGCGTGAGTCGCAGTTCGTTGACAGGCATCCGGCGCCCAACGGAGTGTGTGGGCACACGTGATCGTGGGGAAAAATAAAATAAGCTCCGTTGGGACAGGTGAGAAAATAGTCATGCAAGGTCAGCACGGTGCGAAAGCCCATCCGCGCTGCGGCATCGGGCACCGAGGGGGAAAGCGCGCCCATGTAAAGATGCACATGGACCATGGTTTCAGCCGGGTTTAATCCCGCTAAGACCCGGCGCAAGGCCGCGGCGGCCGAACGATTCCATACGCCGCGCAAAAAGGCGCCGACGCGATTTTTATCCGCGAGCAAGCCGGGTGCTTCCAGGCAGATTACCTCGATGCCAGGATTTTCGCTCAACTCGGGTGTGACCGGCCCCATGGCGGCAAAGAGCACCACTTGATACCCGCGGGCCGCGAAGCCTGCGGCGCAATCGAAGACGATGCGATCGGCTCCGCCGCGAACAAACGCCGCGTCGTTCACCAGAACGATCGTGCGCAGCCGAGGTCCGTTTGAAACCGCTCCGGTCGGTGGCGTGATGGCGGCGCCGGTATTCATGTCCGCTGGCCAACGTCCGCAATGAGCGTGCGCTGTGCGATGGCCGCAGCATACAGCGCCTCGTAGTTGTCTACCATCCTGCGCTCGTCGAAGCGACTCTCGGCCGAGAGACGCGCCTGCCGGCGAAATTCGCCGTTCTGCGTTTCCGCATCGATGAGCTGCTGCATCGCATTTTGCGCTCCAGCGAGGTCGCCAGACGCATAGAGAAAACCGTCAAGGCCGTGGCGGATCTGCTCGGGAATTCCGCCGACGTTGCTGCCGATCACCGGCGTCCCGCACGCCAAGCTTTCGAGGATAACCGTGGGGAAGTTATCGGTCTTCGCCGGGTGCAGCAGTGCGGTGGAAGCCTGCAGTACGTCGCGCACGCCTTCCCGGGTGAGCACACCCGTACCGATAATCCGGCCGTGCGCAGTTGTCCGTTCACCTTTTTCGCCGCCTACCTCGAACACCACCAACCGGTCGCGGATCCCGCGGGAACGCCAGTTTTCCGCCAGCTGCTCGACGAACCGGTAGTCGCGATAGGGCGTGTTGCGTCCGAGATCAGAGATGAAGGCCAACCCACGTTCGTCGTCTTTCAACCCCAGGGATTTTCGGACGGCAACCGGATCAGCAGCGGGAGAGAAAAAATCAAGATCGATGCCGTTGGGAATGACGGATGATGTTGCCATTCCACCGCGCAGGATCGATTCCCGGGCGCACTGCACGACCCAATTGCTCGGTCCCGTAAGGGTGTAGTTTAGTTTTCTGTAGATCTCCGCCTTGATCTGCAAATTTTCCCTCGTGCGATCATGGTTGATCGCCGGATACATCGCGAGGTCCGGGCAGGTTCCGCAACCTGTCCGCCAACGCTCGCAACCAAAAAAATACGCGCAGTGGCCCGTGAACGCCCACGTATCGTGGAGCGTAAGTACGAGCGAGCGGCCAGCCGCGAGGTGGGGCAGCGCGCGCAGGTCGAAGTGCGTTCGCCCGACAAAGGCGTGCAGGTTGTGCGCATGGATGAGGTCGGGCTTGAACGGAAGCTGGCGGATCGCATCGCGACAGCCGCGCAGCTCGAAATCTTCAAAACCGCGGCGCTGGTTGAGTGCCGAACGCCACTCCGCGAGATGCAGGGCGCGGCGGGTCCAATGCCGCGTGCTCGGGTTACTCGCAGGCTGACGGGTTGCCCAGCCGATGCCATGGGCGAGGGCCTTTTCCAAGATGGTCGCCGAGCCGGGAATCGGCACTTCGTAAACCCAGGGCAGGGTGGTGCGTTTGATGCCGACAATCATCGCCACCTCGTGGCCCCGCTCCAGCAATCGTTCGCCGAGCGAGCGGGCAATGCCGGCCGCACCGCCGCCGAAGTCCTGACTATTGATGAGAGCGATACGCACGATCAGGAAGTTTATTTGTCGGTGGAGTCATCGGCCGATTCGGCGGCAGCCGGCGCGGAGCGGATCAGCAGAGGGATCCCTGCGAGCACCCGAGGCAGACGAAGCGGAGCGCTGAAGGCGCGCCATTGACTGTGCGAAGCCAGACGAAGCGAAGGAAAAAGCAAAGCCACCCCATAAATGCCGATCCATTGGGAAGCGCACATGGCAACCGCCGCGCCGATTGCGCCGTAGCGGGGGACCAGCAGAAACACGAGAGCGAGCAGGCTCGTGGCGATGGAAAGAACCATCGGCAGATCGAAGTGCAGACGTCGGTGCAAAACGAAAAGTTGCGAACGAGCGACCCCGGGATAAATCGCCGGTCCTGCCCAGAACAGGATGACGAGGACGAGGGCGGAAGGGGCGTAAACCGGACCGAATAACAATGGAATCAGTACCGGGGCGAGCAGAGATACGCCCAGGGCAGCCGCCAGGCCGATCAAGAAACTCAGGTCGGCGTAGGTTTGGCTGGCGGCAGGGAAATCCTCTTCGTGGTCCCGCAAGATCGTGACGAGCCGAGGGAGGAGAATAGACGCAACAATCGCGGATAACGACCACCAGATTTCCGTGATGCGCAAGGCGGCATTAAGATAGCCGGCTTCCTGACTCGTGGCCAGATGCTGGACGAGGACGACCATGATCCGATCAGCGGTGGCACCGATCACGACCATGACCAGCGCCGGCCAGCCTTCGCGCGCCCATCCGGCCGCCTGCTCGCGAGAGAAGGACAATTGGATCGGATGGGATAATTTTTTGAATAGAGTCCAAACGACGGCATACGTCACGGCCCATTCCACGAGGGCAAACACGGCGAAGCTAAAAACAGAATTGCCACGCCACACCATGCAGCCCCGGGCAATGATCGATGCGCCCCACACGAGATTGCGGGCCCAGACCAGCGGACGGGTATTGCAGGTGCTTTCGAACCAAAGCTCGGCTGAAAAGAAAGCCTGCGGGAGCGCCATCCAGACGACAACCAAGGTAAGTCGGCGAGTGAGCGGATCAGCAATCGTCGTGAGCGCCAACGCCGACAGCATGAATGCAACGAAAAATGCCACGCCCATGGCGACCGTAACACTGGTGCCCACCAGGGCGCCGGTTTTCTCCGGATGCCGCGCCAGATCACGCCGGATCAGGCGATCAATGCCCAGCATGACGAGCTCTTTGGCGAGCGTCGCCAATCCGATCGCGGCTCCGTACCGACCATAATCATCGGGTCCCAGCAAACGGGCGATCGCGATGCCGATGCCCACGCCGCCGACGGCCTTGAGGCTTCGCTCGCCGATCAGCCAGACAATGCTGTTGCCGGGCGAAGGGCGGGGAACAGGATTGCTTGCGGAATCCTGGCGGGAAAGCGCCGGTGAGACGGACAGAGTAGTCATGGTTTTATCCGCCCGGTCTCGGCGAGATTTTTCTCCGGCGCCAGCCATCCAAGATCGTATAGCCAATCAAGAAATGTCGCGGCCCGCCGATCCCAGGTGAGTGATTCCAGCGCGATGCCGTTGGAAAATTTTTCGCGTGAGACCATCGCCCGTCGGCACGCGTCGGCCATGTCTTTGATATCGGCCTCGCGATAGTAGAAGGCGGTTTCGCCCAGCAGTGCTTCGACTTCGCCCAAGCGGTTGGTCACCACCGGTCGGTTTGCCGCTGCATAATGAAACGCTTTTGTTGGGCAGCGGGAGACGTTAAAGGGTGTGTTGTGAAAGGGGAAGAGAAGGACGTCGGCCGCTGCGAGGTACGAAGCCAGTTGCTCCCGCGCGATATGGCCGGCAAAGCCGATCCAGTTCGTCACCTTCGCGGTCACGGCGGAGGCCCGCAAATAGTCCAGATCCGGTCCGCCACCCAAGACACTGATAAAGGCGGTTGATTGCTCGGCCCGCAGAATTTTAGCGAGTTCGATCAGTTCGTCGATTTGATAGAAACGATTCATTGATCCGACATATAAGTAGAGCGGCCGGTCCTGGTCTTGGTGGCGCAGGGCGGTCGCGAGGGCTGGCTCGGCCTGACACTCTTCTGGCGCAATTGCCACGGGCAGCGCAAGGATGGCGCGGTCGAGTTCGGGTCGGCGTCGGTGGGCTTCATTAACAAGAAACCGGCTGGCGCAGACGAAGCCGTCGGCCCGACTCCAGAGGAAATTTTCGATTGCCTGCAAATACTTGCGGCGAAGGGGACTAAAGGTATCGATCAAGGAGGGCAGTTCGTCGAAGTCCTGGATGATTTTAGGACGACCGCGTAAACGCCGCCGGGATATCAAGCTGCGGACGCCGACGCCCACGATGTAGACGCAGGACCATTCACCGCGACCGCAGAGGATGAACTTCGTCCACATTTCCTGCCAGGGGGAGCAGGGTGGAAAGAAAATTGTCTCAATGTCCTGACCGTGTTGTGGGAAGAAGGCGACGTTCTCCGGGTGACTCGGGACCAGCACACTGACCTTGAGCCCGCGACGGGCCAGCGCGGTGGCGAGGAAATACAGTTTGTGTTGGGACGCATCGGTCTCAACCGAAGCGATGCCGACAAACAGGATATCTCGCTTATTCATGAACGTATTCACGATCGCTTCCGTGGCGATGTTCCTGCCACAGCAGGAGGCAGAGCGCCACGGCGACGCAAATCCAGACGCGGCTCGATCCGGAGAAGGGGCTCATGGCGTAGTTCCACAAAGCATCGCACAAAAGGAGGAGCACGAGCGCGCGGCGCGGCGCGGGATTGAGCCATGCGCAACGAAACGCGGTGAGCAACAATGCGCCGAAGACAAAAAAGAAAGCTCCGCCCAAAATGCCGCCTTCGGCCAAGGATAGGAGAATTTGCGAGTGAATGGTGAACTCGTTGATTTGCTCCTGCGTATACTCACCAAAAGATTCGTCCGTGCGGGCGCGCTTTTCCTCTACTTTGGAAATCATCCGGGTCGTAAACCAAGACCCTTGTCCGACCAAGGGGGATTCGAGGAAAGCGTCACTGGAGACCTCAATCATGCTCTGGCGCTCGAGATTGGAGCCGCGGTGCGCATCCTCTTCTTCAAACCTGGACTGCACCAAGGTGATCGCGCTCCAAACCACGGTCAACGCGATGAGCGTGAGCGGCCAGCGCCAGCGACTCTGGGCTTCGCGCAAATAAAGGATAGCGGCGATCAGCAGACAGATGCCGCCCATACTGCGATAGGAGAGCGCAAGATGGAGCACGCCCATAGCGAATGCGGTCATGATCTGGATCCAGCGTCCGCGTTCGGCAATGGCGTAAAGCAGGAGAACCGTGAGAGGAAACCCAAAGCAAAACTTCCAGTATTCCCCCGCGAGCGGACCGGCAATAACGGCCTGCGTTACCTGGCCGGCGGCCACGCCCAGCGCGAAAATCCAGAGACGCTTCCACGATCCGCCGATCAGGCCGGTAACCGCCACCAAGTCGACGCCAAGAAACGCCACGCGCGCCCAACCGCGGAGAAGGTTGCCGGTGGGTGAACTGCGGTAGAGATCGGAGATGACATAGCCGACGGCCATCACGATTACACCGAAGAGCAGCGTGGTGAACCAGCGATTCTGTTGTACTAATGCCGGCCACTCGCGGCGATAGATACGAAAAAAAACGACCACAGGAAAAACCGCGAGCAGGACCAATTCACCCACCGGCAGAGAGCCGACAAACTCAATGGTGAATTGTGAGAGTAGCCCCGTCAGACCGCAAAGGATCGGTACGGCCAAGCGGGCAAGCTTGGCCGGTTGCTTCTCAGTTGGTGCGTAATCGTGCGCAGGGTTATTCATGCGCGCTTTCGTGGCTCCGCAATCGGCGCACCCGATCTTACCGGATTATTTTGGCAAAAAAAAGTTCGCCCGGAGGAGCTGGGCCGGGGCGCACCTGCGAGCGACGCCCGGCGTGAATTCCAGCGGTGACGTGCCAGCCTGGCGACGATTTCCATCAGGCCCCACATGAGGGCGAGACCGAGCCAGCCACTGGCGATATCAAGAAGATCAAAAAACCGACTGTGGAGGGCGAGCTGGCCGAATTCGCTCACCAGAATAAAAAGCGCGAGAGCTGCCGCCGTGCGGCGGCGTTGGCGGCGTCCGCGAGCCAGCAACAGGAAGGGCAGTGCCAGCAAGGCAAACGCGGGCACGTTGCGGAGCTCGCCATGCTCGTCAATCCAGCGAAAAATTGCCCATGGCGGGAGCGGCAGCGTGCGGATATCGCTCGACTCGCGGAAGAGAAGAAACAGTGCGACGCCCAGACCAATCAGGGCGATCGCCGCAACGGCCAGCCGCCAAAACCGGATGGGTTCACGCGGCGCATAGAGGGCACGGGAGGGGCGAATGAGGGACATGTTCAGAGGATTGATTCGCCCGAATTCAGTGTGTGTACTGGCAGGGGAACGCGAGGGGAGTGACTTGGCGGCGGTAAAGATCCAGTACGGCACCAAAGCACGCCTCGACCGCGAAATGTTTAATGGCATGGGCGCGATGATTGCAAGGGTGGGCGGCCTGCCGTTGCGCGAGCCATGCTTCGATGGCCCCGGCGCAACCCGGGCGATCCTCCGGTGCAAACATATGGACGTGGGACAATCCTGCATTGCCGAAATCCGACATTCCCGGGCAGGTGGTGCCGATCACCGGCAGATTACAGGCCAGAGCCTCCAGCGCGACGAACGGCCAGCCCGCTTCGTAGCGCGAACTTATCATCAGTGCATCAATGGCGTGATAAAATACCGTGGGGTCTTCCAGATAGTCGATGATCTGGACACGATCGGCGATGCCATTTTCCTGCGCCATGCGCAGGAGGTAGTCTTTCCACTTGCCCCAGCCGATGTGCACGAAGTGAAGATCGGGGTTGTGTCGTGCGGCGTGCGCAATCCCGAGGTAGGCGGTCTCCGGGTCCTTCTGCCAGCACATGCGGGCCACCAAACCGACGACGGGAAGCTGCTCGGCGAGTCCGAAGCGTGCCCGCGCGGCCTTGCGCTGTTCGGGCGTTGGTGGTTGAAACCGCGTCGTGTCTACGGGATTGGGAATAATTTTCGCCCGATGCAATGGAACGTGATGAACGCGGTGGCCGAAAGCGGCTTCCTCGGCAGAAATATTAATGGTGGTGCCGATCCGGGCCAGGACGGTCTCGACCGTGTTGTAGATCAGCTTGGCCGTGTGGGGTTCACGCGACATCCCATAGTAGGCATGGGGCGTATAGAAAACAGCCGTGCTGGGAGAGATCAGGCTGGCCGTTCTCGCCAGAACACCGGCTTTTGAGCTGTGCCCATGAATGATATCCGGCCGCAATTCACGGACGAATTGGCTCAGCACCCGAACAGCGTTGGCATCGCGAATTTCCGGGACGTTCATCACCTCCAGATTTAAAACTCGCCCGCCGGCGCGACGCACCGATTCGGTGAGTGCAATCAATCGCCGGCTGCCCCGCCGGCTGGAATAGGCCAGATGCACACGCACCCCTCGATGCAACAAAACCCGAACCAAACCCTCAACGTGGCGAAACACCCCGCCTTCACCTGGCTCGAAAACCTGCAGGACCGTCAGCTCGCGTGATCCCGCTGCAGCGAGCGGCGCGGTCGTCGGAGTGGCAGTCGGTTTTTTTGGGGAATTCGGAGAGACCGGTGGATCAAGGTGAAGGGCGATGGCCGAACGGTTGTGATTTGTTTTGGTGGGCGCAGTCGCGGGCGGCTCGTCGTCCGGCCACGCATAGTTTGCAAATAAATCCGGATATTCTGTGGTGATGAAATTCCGCATCTCTGATCGGAAGCGTTCCGGTCCGAGACCCAGCACATTGGCGCGGCAATCCATCGGATCAAAAGCGGGCATGGCTTCGAACCGCTTGATCGTGGCGGTGAGAGCCTCGGTGGTTTGTTCGGTGAAAAACAAACCGCTGACACCATCCTGCACGGTCTCCAGGGCGCCACCTTCCCCAAAGGCTATGACCGGTGCACCCGACGCCTGGGCTTCGCACGGCGTGATGCCAAAGTCTTCGATGCCCGGAAAGAGAAACGCTTGGCACCGTTCATAGTGATCCTTGACCGCTTCGTTTGACTGCCAGCCAAGAAAGGTGACGGATTTTCCGGCGCGTTGGCGAAGGTCGGGTTCCTCCGGGCCGGTGCCGATTACCACCAGCCGGCGATTAAGGCGGGTACATACATCCACGGCGATTTGTACGCACTTGTAGGGTACAAGGGCCGACACGATCAGGTAGAAGTCTTCCCTTGGTCTCGTCGCGTTAAAACGCTCCAAGGAAACGGGAGGATGGATCACCACCGATTCGCGTCCGTAGCATTTTAGAATGCGATCCTGGACACAGCGGGAATTGGCGATAAATCGGTCAACCCGCTGCGCCATCCGGTGGTCAAATTTGCGCAAACGCGGGAGTGAGGCTGAAAACAGCGCGCGCCCAAAGCGGTTATTATGAGAGGAGGATTCGAGGTAGGCCTCTTCCAAGCCCCATAAATAGCGGGGAGGGGAATGACAGTAACAGATGTGCGGCACGCCATCCGGCAGACGGATACCTTTGATCATCGCGGCGTCGGTGCTCAGGACGAAGCGAGTATCCGGCGGGACCCTGAGAGTGCGCACGATCTCGGGGAAGAGCGGCAAGAGCTTCCGAAAATGTCGTTTCAGGAACGTATGCTCCTGCAAAAAGCTGGTGTGATAGGTGTGCTGCTTCAGCGATGCGGAAAGATTCATCTCATTATAAACGAGAATGGAAATCGGTGCTTCCGGGAAAAGCAGACCGAACTGTTCCAGCACCGCTTCGCCGCCGCGAAAAAATTCCATCCAATGATGGACGAGGGCGGTCTGCTTAAGGCCGAGAGGCTGAACAGAAGCAGTCGGAGCCGGAAGATCTGGGGGCGCTAATAGGGTTGATTCCATTGAGGTTTTTATAGTGAGCGGTCTGCTGACGCGGTGATCGCAACCGAGACGGATTGGGCCGCAAAGTGACGCAAGGCCTCGGTGGTCTCTTGGGCGCAGCGATCCCAGCTGTACCGGTTCGACTGCTTGCGACCGGCAGTGATCATGCGTTCTCTGCTTTTAGTCGGAAGGGAGGCGAAAGTCGTCAGTGCATGGGTGATGGATGCGGTGTCGTGCGGAGAAAAATAAAGACAAGCTCCGCCCAGTTCGAAAGCCGGGCCGCAAACCTCGGGCAGGCAGCTGGCATCGGAGCACAAGACCGGACAACCACGGGCCATGGCCTCGAGTGGGGGCAGACCAAAGCCCTCATAGAGCGAGGGGAAAATAAATCCTTCCGCCAAGGCGTAGAGGGCTTCGAGATCTGGATCGGTTACTTGGCCGAGCCTCTGCACCCGACCGGCGAACACGGCGGGCAGGGCGGCATTAAACAGCTGACGATTGCTGCCGCCGGCGAGCACCAGATGGAGGTCGCCCAAGTCAGCCGCCCCAAATGCGGCCAGCAAACGTGCAACATTTTTTCTGGGATCGTGGGAGCCGACAAACAGTAGAAATCTTTTCGGCAGATTGAACTTTGACCGGGTCGCGGCAAGGGCAGTGGCCCCCGGCGAGACAGGCGGCTGGGTGATGCCATTGTACACAACCGCAATCTTGCCCACTGGGATATCAAGAGCGGCGGCCAGGCGGACGCGGGAGAAATGGGAAACAGTTATCACGCCCAAGCTCCGCCGGGCCAGTCTTGGCAGCAGCCAGCGATACCAGTGGCCGAAGAGTCCGGTGAACGCGTCACGCTGATCGAAAGTTGCGGCATCATGGATTGTGACCACCTGCTGACGATGGAGCAGCGGCCCGGTATTCCCCGGACTGAACAACAACTGGTCCCGGCAGCGTAGGGGCAAAATAAATTGTTCCCAGCAATGGCCGATGATGCCCTGAGCTTGTTTTGCCAATGTGACGCGAATCACATTCTTGCCAAAGCGGGTATCCAACTCGCGAGCGTACCGCTGTACGCCCGATAGTGGGGCGTTAAGTGTGCGCAGGTTAAAAATAAATTTCAAGAGAGGGAGGGGCGGACGGTGCCTTGATCGTTTAAATCCGGTACCAAAGCCATGCCGTGCGGTGGAAGCCGATTACGTTTAATGGGATAATTACACCCACTTCGCTATTCGCTGGACGCGACATTTCAGGGTACAGCCTGTATATTGACCCTGACGTCGGTAGGCTTGGCGAGTCCGAGGTTCGTCGTATAAATGCTGGCGAGCGTAATGTTGGCGGTGTTACCCGTGAGCTCCGTTATGGGACTCAGAGCTTCGACAAAGCGGTCAACGCGTAGATCGGCTGGTTGATTCAGTTGATTATCGGTGATAAAAGTGGAGACGAACGATCCATTTTTCGCGATGTTGATCACATCTATGGAGCCGAGATTATTGGTATTCACCGACTGGAATAGAACTCCCCTGATTTGCAACGTGCCTTGGCTGCCGGATGGATCCACCTGAATGCCATATTGGCCGCACGATTGGACGCGGTTCTGCGCTGCACCGGTTGCCGTCGATCCGATGGCGATATCGGTGACGAGCGGACCAACAGTGATGCCATTTTTGCTCACACCGACGATGACGTTGCCGGTGAGATTGATGCCGGAGGAGTAAGCCCCGAGGTAGAGGCCATGGCCGGCTGAATTTGAAATCCGATTGTTTTCAATGATGATATTTTTGATTTCAAAAGGTGATCCACCCGGCAGGGAATTGGCCCGGCCGAGCAAGGTCAGACCCGCATGTCCGGCAAGGAGAGTCTTGGGGCAGCGATCAATGGTGTTGTTCGAGATCGTCACCCCGTTCACGCCGTAGGTATCGTAACTTGATTCTGAAGCCAGGTAGATGCCGGAACCGGTGGTGTTCATGACATGGTTGTTTGAGATATTCAGCGTTTGGGCGCCAATTGCAGTGATGCCGCGACCGGTCAGTTGACTATCACCGGTGTTGTCGTGAATCAAAATGTCCGAGCAGACTGCGCCGTTTGTACGGTAGGAAACGACGGCAATAAAATCATCGCCGGTGTTTTTGAGCGTATTGTCATGCACTTCAATATGGGCACTCACTTCTGTGACATGAATGCCGTCAGCCAGGTTGTTTGATATCACACAGTTTTGGATCTGAGCATAGCCTCCACTGATTGGGCCGGCTGACTGTCGGACGAGAATGCCGGCCGAGGCGACCTGGGTGATATTGAGATTGGATACAATGAAGCCATTGGCTTTGTAGATATGGATGCCGGTGGCGGCTGGATTGATGTTGCGCACGGTCGGCGCGGTCTTGGTTCTGATCGTGAGACCGGTGGCAGACGGCGAGGCCCCGGTCAGGGTCAGCGAAGAATTGTTGGAATCGATGGCGATGAGCGTGGTCGAAGCAGTGGCTGCGCCCTGGGCCACCATACGGTCGAAGGTGAGCGTGGTGGAGTAAAGGTAGGTGCCGCCGGGAAAATAGACGATCGATCCGTTGCCCGCAGCCTTGGCTGCGGTGATCGTTTTTTGGATGGCGATGGTATCGTCGGTCACGCCGCCACCGGTGGCTCCGAAGGTGAGTACGTTGAAGGTGGCCCCATCGGCTCGGCTGGCCGCGGTGAGTCCAGCCATGGTTAAGCAGAAAAGTATCCGGCACATGGCGGATTGGGCGGCGAGGGCAGCGGATTTGTTGGCAGAGTGGTTCAGCATGGAATGCTCTTTTCCTTTTATATGCAGGAAGGAGGCCAGAAAACGGCGGAGTTGAATTCACCAACCCGTGCGAGGTCAGTTGGGTTCAATAAAGCTGCCCAGTTCGATATTGGCCGTGTTTCTCACGGCAATGAGCGGCGTCAGTGATTCAATGTATTGCCGCGGGCGTGGTCCCGCCGGTTGTTCCAGCCGGTTGTCACTGACCAAGATTTGATCAAAGGTCCCTTTGCCGCCGATGCTGATAACATTGATGTGATTCAGATCCTTGGCGTTCACCGATTGGAAATTCACCCCGCAGATGCGCAACACGCCGCGACTGCCTGCGGGATTTATTTGAATGCCGTGCTCGCCACAGGATCGGATGATGTTGGGCGGCGAGTTTATTTCTCCGGTACCGACGCTAATATCTGCGACCTTCGCGTAGATAGAAATACCGCAGGCCTGGGTGTGGGCAATCTCGTTGCCGACGATGGTGACGGTCGAGGAAAAGGCACCGATGAAGAGTCCGCTCCGCGCGGAGCCATCAATGTGATTACCGGAGATGGTCACGTTTTTTATTTCGAAGGGCTCGGCCGGGTCGGAGGGATTCGTTCGGCCGAGAAGAAGAATCGCTCCATGGCCCCGCGAACCTGACGTCACCAAGTCTGACAGAATGTTATCCAACACCTGTATGTTGATATCGCCATACGTATCATAGCTGATTTCGGAGGCCAGGTAGATACCGGCGCCGGAAGTTCTTTTGATCACGTTGGCCGAGATCGTCACGTCGCTTCCGCCCACTACACTGATTCCGCGACCATGGGACTGGTTCTCCACCAGATTGTCGTGAATGTTGATGTCATGGCAAAGCCCGCCATCCGCCCGATAGGAAACCACGGCGATGAAATCATCGCCGGTTTCGCTGACCTTGTTGCCTGAGACTTCAATATGGTGACTCGTTGCTGTCATATGGATGCCGTCGGCCAGGGTCTGGTTGACGATGCAATCGCGAATCTGGGCGTATTTTCCGGGGTGGCCGCCTGATTCACGGATCAAAATGCCGGCACTGTCCACGGGGCCGATTTTCACGCGCAACAGGGAGAAATGGGCGGCCTGCTTAACCTCCAGGCCAACGGCTGCGCCATTGGTGTTACGTTTTGCATGCGAGCTCAGCGCGTGAATCGTCAGATCCGCGATTGCGGGGGATTCTCCGGACAAGACCCAGGCGGAGTGCTGGCTATCGGTCGCCTCAAAAATCGTCTGGTGCATTCCTGCGCCGTAAACGACGATTCCGGGCAAGTGGATATTTCGCGAATAGCAGTAGGTTCCAGCCGGGAAGAATACTGCTTTGTCTTTTGGATTTGTCTGGGCGGCCAGCAAAGCCGCTTCGATTGCCCTCGTGTCATCCGCTTTTCCATCACCGAGCGCACCGTATTGCCGGGCATTGATCCACTGGTAGGGGAGGGAGGTGTCTTGGGCGTGAGTGATGACGCCGAGAGCGGTCACGGCCACGTAGGCAAGGAGAAGGCGGATGACGGCGGAGCTCAATGTCTTCCTTGATCGGTTGAAAATTTCACGGGTGCATTGCGGAGTGAGCCGATATTTTTATGGCGATGTTCCGAGATTAGACTGCTTGTCCCATTCAAGTCTGACCGGTCGGACCGATCTAGAGCAGGGTATAAATACTCGGCAGGACGACCATGGTCGTGTTGCCGGAAACCTGGGTCAGCGGCGTGCTGATCGCTTCGATGAGCCGTTCGACCGGGCCGTTGGTGGAATTCAGATAACGATTTTTTTGGATCGAAATCTTGGCCCCGGGGCCGATGCCACTCACATTGATGACATCGATATAACTCGTTTTTTTCTGATTTACCGAATCGATGATATTCTCGGTGATGTCGATCGTGGCCGTGCTGGCGGTGGCATCGACATAGATGCCATAGAGGCCCGTGTTGCAAATGGTGTTGCCGAATCCGGTCACGGGATCGGCGACGATTGCCACGTTGTTGGCGCCGGATTGCACGGAAATTCCGTTGCCCCCGGTTTGCATAACGGTGTTGCCGGTGCAGGTGGTGAACGACGAACCTTTGGCCAGCACAATCCCGTCGTAGGTGGTGAACGCGACATTGTTCAGGGTGAGGGTAACGGAGCGGGAGCAAGCGCCGACCACCATGCCGTAGGTGGCGCTATTCATGACGGTGTTGTCATCCACGGTCACGTTGGTCACCCACAGGTCGGTGGCGGTGCTGTTGGCGGGGTTCACCCGACCGGAGAAGGTCATTCCGGCGTGGCCCGCGATGACGGCCTTCGGACAATTCTTGATCAGATTATTGTAGACCTTTACTCCGTCGACGCCGTAGGTGTCGTAATTTGCTTCCGACGCCAGGTAGATTCCGGAACCGGAGGAATTAATGACTCGGTTGTGGTATATCTCGACATTGCTGCCGCCGACGAGGCCAATGCCGCGGCCGTTGGTCTGACGTTCGCAGGTATTGTTATGGACCAAAATTGTTGAACAAATGCCGAGGTCGCCACGATACGACACAATCCCGACAAAGTCGTCACCGGTGTCGTGAACGTAGTTGTCGTGAATTTCGATGGAGCTGCTCACTTGGGTGACATTGATGCCATCAGCCAAAGTGCGCATGATTTCGCAGTTTTGAATCTGGGCGTAGCCGCCGCTGGCGGGTCCGGTTGACTGCCGGACGAGGATGCCGGCCGAGGCGATGTGGTTGATTTTGATGTTGGAAATCGTGAAACCGTTGGCCTTGTAGACATGAATACCCGTCCCGGCGGGATTGGTATTGCGCGCCACGGGGGCGGTCTTGGTGGTGATGGTCAGGCCGGATGCTGCCGGATTTGTTCCGGTCAGGGTCAGCGCCGAGTTGTTAGAATCGGCGGCGATCAGAGTGGTTGAGGCTGAAGCCGCGCCCTGAACCGCGATGCTGTCGAAAGTGAAGGTGGCGGAATAGAGGTAATTTCCGCTGGGAAAGTAGACAACCGAACCGGCACAGGCGGCCTTGGCGGCAGTGATGGTCTTTTGGATGGCGATCGTATCATCGGTCACACCTGTGCCGGTGGCTCCATAATTTGCCACGTTAAATACGGCGGCCGTCGCCAGATTTGTGGCGAGAAGTCCGCTCAAGGTGGCGCAGAAAAACAGCCAAGCTGAGGTGGGTCTTGGTCGAGAGCCAAGAGAAGTAATCGAAGAAGGCCAATTCATAGTGAGTGCAGTTACTCGTGTGCATCGGCGCAGGTGCAAAAAAATTCGCTTCTGTCAGGCTGGGTCGCAATGGATTTACCCGGTTATGGAAAGAAGGCATCATTGAATTAATAAGACCGATGAATTCGGTTCATTGAGTGACTCATGGTTTTGAAATGAGTGATCGGCTGTGAGGATAGGGAGGGATTCATGTTTGATCTTGCTCCATCGCTTCCTCGTCGGAGTCGACGCGTGGCAGCAGGAGAGAAACAATCAGGAGGGTGATAATGGAGAGGAATATCCGCTCATGGGACCAATAAAGCAGACGAGGACATTCCGCCAAACCGATCAGAAATATAGGAAAACCGAAAACGCCCAGCGTCAGTCCGCGCCGGGCTGAGGCAAGTAACGTTCCGCCTACTGCTCCGAAAAAAGCCGCCAGGAGCAATCCGCCCCAACCCCAGTCGAGGAACGCGACACCGAAGCAGCCAAAAAGATTAAATTCCGGATTGAGCCCGTACTGAGGGTCCAAGAGAAATTGCCACATCCCGTCGCTATTCGCGATCATCGTGTGAAACGCAGGGATGGAATTTGAAAGTGTCTTTCCAATGACCGGTGTGTTCAGCATAAAACGAAACGTATAATAGCCCCCGGTCCGGTGGCCGAAGTTTTCCCGGACCAGCATGCAGAGGTGATTGACCGGGGTAATGTAATAACCTGTCAGCCGATAAAAGATGAACTCAACGAAGTCCCCGGGAGTGTTTTGATAAAGTCCGCTTCTGACGTAGTCGGGCCAGCTGCGAAAATACTCGGCGAGAGAGAACATGCTGACAAAAATAAAAATTCCCGCCGTGGCAAAAATCAGCAGTGTCCGGGTCTTCAGCTTGCGGAAGAGAAACCAGGCCACAGGCAGGCCCAGTTCGAAAAGGGGCAGTCGCTCAAAGTAGAGAAAACGAATACCCACGCAGCCAAGGACGAGCAATCCGAGGAAAGCCGCGATGAACTTTATCCTCCGGGAGGTTTGGCCAAAAAAACTATACCCAAGCAAGCCGGCAAAAAGCGGGGTCAGCGCCATAAGAAACAGCGGAGCTCCCGTTCCCGTCAGCAAAACTTCCTGCTTCGCCGCAGTCGCACCTTCCAAGCTTTTCATGATGGCATGACCGGCATAAAATAACGACAAGTGCCCGATAATCGCCAGAGCTGCGCAACCGAAGAGGAGAACCTGGAGTCGCGCCGCCGTCAGAATTCCGCGGCTAAAGGTAGAGAGTGCGGTGACGAGATGCACGCCGAAGGTCGCTCCGATGATCAGTGCGGCCGAAAATAGCGCCGCAAAAGCCATCAAATACTGAAGAGCCGCCTCCGAATAGAATTTCTGGGCCCCAAAAAGCCGGGAGAAACTGACCGGGCTTATGGTGAGGAATCCCAGCAACAACACGCCGTGGACAGCCAAGATGTAGGAGAAATAGAACCACTTGTTCTCAATCAGTTTTTGTTGTCCGGCCATGCGGCAGCTTAATTTTGTGTCTGCGGCACCGGGCTCGCGACCGGGCGAAAACCACGCAGGACGGATTCAAAGGCGACCGCGGATTGTTCCCAGGAAAACTCGGTGGCGCCTAGCAGAGCGACCCGATCATCATGGCTTTCGCGGCGAGCGGCGACGCGGAGTGATGCGATCAGCGCCTCGGGCGAATTGATGGGAAAATAGGTCACGAGATCTTTTCCGATTTCCCGAAACACCGGGATATCCGAGCAAATCACCGGTGCGCCGCACGCGAGAGCCTCGATCAGGGGAATGCCGAAACCTTCGTAGATCGACGGAAAAATAAAAGTATGGCAGCTGGAATAAAGAGACGGGAGGTCTTCGTCCGCGACGTAGCCCAAATGGACAATACCCGGACTTTGCAGCAGCTCGGTGAATTCCGGGTCTTCGTTGAAGGTGGAGAATTTCCCGCCCGCGAGAACCAAGTGGATTCCCGTTTGCGCGAAAAGACCGCTGTCCACGTAGGCGCGGATCAGGGCCTTGTTGTTTTTTCTCGGGTCCAGTGAGCCCACCGTGAGAAAGAAACGGTCGGGCAGCTGATACTTGAGCCGGA
Organism: Opitutaceae bacterium; assembly: GCA_025360455.1. Lineage (GTDB taxonomy): Bacteria > Verrucomicrobiota > Verrucomicrobiia > Opitutales > Opitutaceae > Didemnitutus. The sequence continues at coordinate 17,896 of JANYCF010000037.1, forward strand.
CCGCCGCTAGGTGCGTTGCGGATTGCGGCGAAAATTTTTCGGAAACGCCGTTGTACACCACATTGATTCGCCCCCGGAGCCGCGGATACTTTTGTTCGATCTCTCCCTTGACCGTGTGGGACACGGTGGTCAGGCCGCGCACCCAAGGCAAGGTGAGCGCGCAAGACAGCTGGTGTTTATAACGGAAGACACGGGAAAAAAACTGGGGATAATGGTGAAAACTCAGATCGTGCAGGGTGATGATCTGATTGGGAATGTGTGGTGCCCCGATATTGGATGGATTCCAAACCAAGGTGTCACCGACGCCTTTCAGCCGAAGATAAAGCGGTGCATCAAGGAAGGCCCAGCCGGGCAGATGCCGGCTCAGCCGGGGCCAACAGCTACCGATGTGCACGGGAACTTCGGCCAGCCGCGATGGAATAGTCACGCCCGGCTGAGCGAGGAGAGTGACCCGGCCGGGATTCCTTGCGGCCAAAACCCGCGTCAGCTCGATGGCGTAGCGCTGCACACCGGTCGGGCGCTGCTTCAGGAAGTTTCCGAGAACAATCAGTTTTGGGATCGGCATAGGGCCAGGATTTCGGTGACTTTCTTTTCCCAGGTCTGTTCACTTGCCGCAGCGCGCAGGTTTTTTAAAACATTGGCCTGATCCGCAGGTGATAGATCGGCCCATTGGGACCAGGCCGTGCCCAAGGTTTGGGCCAGGGCTGCGCCCCCGAAAGTTTTGCTCAAGTGTACTCCGGGATGGTCCTTCAATTCCTGCAGTGAACGCAACGGCGGGGCGATCACCTGCACCCCGCTGCCAATCATTTCGAACAACTTCATGGGGAAGCGCCCATGGTTGGACGAGCAGTTGGTGAAGGGCAGTAGCGCGAAATTGTACTTCGACAGTATGCGGGGCAAATCTTCGTAGCGAATTGGTCCGTGCCAATGAACGTTGGCGGGGAAATCCGCCGGCGTCGCCCAAGATGACGGTGTGTATATATCGAACGCTTGCGCCGGCAGCCGGGTGGCGAGATCACAGAGCGCAACCAGATCGATGCGATCATCCAAGGCGCCGTAGTAAATCACCCGCTGCAGGTCGCGCTCGCCGGATTCCAAGGCATGGTGCAGGAAAAACGAGTCCACCCCGTTGGTAACCACCGAGGCGGTTCGGCCGGACATTATCTTCACGTAGCGGGCCAACGGTGCGCTGGTCGTGATCACGGCATCGCACTGCGCGAGTGCCTTGCGCAGCATGCGGAAATTCGTCTCGCGATCGGGTGAGGGGATTTGTCCGGGCATCCAATCGGTCAGCCGCACGATAAAGCGAAAGCCTTGGGTTTGCAGCCAGCAGGCAATATCCACCGCATAGGGATTATCCAGTATCACGTAGCGTTCCCGGGGGAAATGCTTGATCGTTTTGGCCAATTGCCGTCGGAACAACCGGGCGTTCAGCGTGAGAATTTGTTCCCGCATGAGGGGACTCTTGGCGCGAAGCGGAATCCACAATCGTGGAGCGAGCGAGGACGAGTTGTTCTTTTTCAGCTTTGATGATCGCCAGCCTGCAAAAGGTTCTATGCCCACTACCACGATGTCGCGTGCACGTTTCAGAATGCGCAGGAGATGGTGGCTTCCCACCACAAAGGGCGAACTGAATTCGGTATGCGCCAAGAGCAGCACCCCCAGTGACGGTGAATCGGGCGGTGTCATGGACGGCTTGGCAATGGTTGCCTGTGCAGTCATGGACAAAGGGAAGGGGCGGGGCTGGAGTGGCTGTCCGCGCAAGGTGGTCGTGTCAAATGTTGCAACAGTGCCGGGATTACCTGGTGGTGGGAAGGTTTCCATCTTGGTCGGCTGAAGTGCCCGCTAGGTCTGGCCTAAAAACGATCGGGTCTTCCGCAGCAATCGTTTCGACATCGTTGCGACAAACCAACGCGAACGGGCGGTTGCCCTTGGCTGAATCATCTGGCGGGTGTCGGTGCAAAAAACGAATTTGCCCGTGCGATTGGCGATTTCTCGCGCCTGCCCGATGGAGCTTTCATAAAACATGACGGTTTCGGTGCTCCGGTAGACCGAGGCCTTGAACGAGCCATAGCAGCCCAGGCGCCGGCGTTCTTGGGCGTTCGGCAGATCGAGCATCCGCAGTTGCCCATAAGGAATCTGGTGCTGCGCGAGCCAGGCTTCGGTTTGCGGCCGATATTTTTCCAAGCGCGAAGTCACGAGGTAAGCCACCTTGTAGGTCGGGATATACCGGGGCGGAACCTCGGTCAGAAATTTCACGTAGCCGGCGCCATCGTCGTTTTCCGTTTCAAGAGGATCCCGGCAAAGCACCCCGTCGATATCCATGCAGCAATTCGGAATCAAATTCCGGTGGTGCATGATGTTCCACTCAAACGCCCGCGGCTGTGCGACCTCGCTGGCAAAATAATCGACTGCGGAGCCTGTGCCGGGCGACACGTAGATGGCGGCAAAATAGTATGCGCAATTTCGGTTCGAGGTGCTGAGCAATTGGCGCGCCGTGGCCATGGCCGTGCCGCGGTCATAGCTGTCATCGACGATCAGGACTTTCGGCCGGCTGCTTGCGCCGCGAACGGTTCGTTCGCCAATTCGCTCCCCTCCGCCCAAGGTGCGGTTGGCAATAAATCCGTCGAGATCGGCGAGCGGAAGATTGAGGTGGAGGGCAATCAGGTTCGCGGCGAGTAATCCGCTGCGCGGGATGCCCACGACGAGGCTAAGGTCGCGCGGCAAGGTGGGCAACCACGCCACAATATCGGCGTTGAGCTCGGCGACGCTGCGGTACTGCATGGTCATGTCTGGGAGGGCGACTTTCATACGGGATTGGTTCGTTTCAGGTTCCACCAACTAAGAGACATGCTGCCGGCCAACACTCCAAATTCGCTGAGACAGGCGACACTGCTGGCAGCAATCGCACCGTAATGCGGAATAAGCACGAGGTTGAAACCCAAACTGAGCAGGGCCACGGCGCTCGTGATGGCGAGCATCGATTTGTCGCGTTGCTGAGCCCAGAGTCCCCAGGTGAAAAGGCTGTTGAGAACGACAATACCCTTGGAGGAAAGCAGGATCGCACAGGGCAGGGCGCCGCCCGCGAAGGCTTGCCCAAACACTTTGGGGAAAAGCCAGGGCAGGACAAAAAATGCCGCTGCCACCGCCGGGATGAGCAGAAGAGAAAAGGCAAGCATCAGCTGCAACTGGCGACGGAAGAGCACATGCGGGCCTTCCTTGGCCCAATCGATGAGCCGTGGATAGAGAATCGCCGGAATCAGGGCGAGAAAAGGGTAGACGGCCTGCACCACTTGCAGGGCGGGACGATACAGGCCCAGTTCGCTGACGGAGCACAGGCTGGCGATCAACAATTGTTGAAAACTGACGTAAGTATAAATGACCACGGCGCTCAAAATCAACCAATGGTGGCTGAAGGAGCGCACGAGATAATTTTTCCACCGGCCCCGCGTGCAAACGGAAATCGTGTGCCGGCGCCAAGCGTATCGCCAGGTAAGAAACCAAGCGGCCGCACCGGCCAGCGCCTGTGCGATCATATCCATGCCCGCTACCGGGAATGGCACCAGGAGGATCACGATCATCACGGTAACCAAACCGGCCTGCAAGGCCACGAATCGCTGTTGGGCGGGAACATCGTCGGTCGCCTGAAAAATCCAGGTCGGCGACGTCGCTTGTAACACCAGCAGGACAAACCCCGCGCAAGCGGCGATGAGGAATTTATGGTCGTGGTCACCAAAAAATTCGACCGCGAAAAGGAGAACGCCGAGCAGAAGGCTCGTGAGCAATCTTCCCCAGAAGACGTCGTTGACGAGATCGTCGCGTTTTTTTGAGTCAGCTTCGGTGCGATAACTGCGGACGAGCGAAATATCCTGGCCAAGGGTGACAAAGAGAATGGCCGTCAGCAAAAGAGATTGTACCACGCCCGAGATACCCAGCTTTTCCGGTCCCAGCCAGCGGGCCGCCAAAATGGCGCCGATCGCCCCGGTGCCGGCTCCGCCAATTCGCCACACGGCGCTGCTCAGATATTTTTGGGCGGACAGTTTCCACGCGTAACCTGATTGGATCACCGGTGGAGATATGCCGGCACTGGCAACAGCCTCAGACATCGGAATGAATCGGTTGCGGTGACTGTTGGCGGCATAGCTTCGCCTCGTCACTTCTGTTCCCGTTTTGAGTGGGAAGGAGTGAACCAGCATAGCGATTGGACTGTGGGTCTGCCTGAAACAAAATTGGTCCGTGTTTTTTACCGCCACGGCTCAGGCGGTATTTCGGGGGCGCTCAGCCCTTGGCCGGAATCGGTTTTGGGACGGCCGGTTGGCTTGAGGACTTGGCCTTGGTCGGCGCGCCGTAGGAGTAGCCCTTGGCGGCCGCCTTGTAGCCATAAGCGAGCTTCTTGTTCGCATGGCGCGGGACAAAGCCATTCAAAACCAAGCCAAGAAAGGGCAGGTTGGCCTTGGCGAATTCCTCGATCACTTGTTTGACCTGCACAACCGGGGCGACGTTTTCGCGGGCCACGAGTATACGCGCAGCCGCGTAGCGGGCGAGCATGAGTGCGTCCTGAAAGACCCCGGCTGGTGGCGTGTCGAGAATGATCACATCATAACCGCTCTTCAGGCCTGCGATGAGCTGTTGCATTGAGGTGGACACGAAAAACTGGCTGGGTTGCGGCTCGGCCCCGCCCGCGCAGATCAGGTCAGTGCCGTCGACGAGCTTGCGCACGCCCAGCGGTCTGGCGGGATCCAGCAAGTTGTCGGTCGGACAGCCGGCTCTGGCCCAGACGAGAAATCCTTTTTCCTGGGTGACGCCGTGAAGGTCATGTTGCGTGGGGCGGCGCAAATCCAGGTCCACCAGCACGGTTTTCTTGCCCATTTGTTGATAGGTGCTCGCGAGATTTGAGGCGACCAGTGATTTTCCCTCGCCGGGTAAGGCGGAGGTGACCACGACTACCTTGGGATAACCTTGGGCCGACCCGATCTCGAGCTGGCCCATGATACCGACAAATGATTCGGCGATGACGAGGTCCGTTTTATTGCGCACCACGTGAGCCCGTTCTTCCGGACGGATTTTCAACGAGTGAATTCCGCCGAGCAGACCGAGACCGAGGACTTTTTCGACATCGGCCGTACCGGTAACCCGCTCGTCCAGCACGCTGGCGATGAGCGGACTGGCCAGGAAGGCTCCGATGGCCAAAAAGGCTACGATTAAGCCATAGAGCACTTTCTTCGGTACCCGTCGCTTGACCAGATAGGCGGGGTCGACGATTTGCATAAAATCGGTGGGCAGCTTGCTGGAGACGGAGGCCTCGCCGATTTTTTTCTCCAGGGCGTTCAGCGTGATGATTTTCGAATCCACTCCCGCGCTGAGAATCTCATAATTCGAAGCGAGTTTTTCTATTTCAATCGAGCTGTTGAAGGCATCGTCGAATTCTTTTTTAAGAAGTTTTTCGTTTTGGGAGGCGACGTCCAGCTGGGCTTCCAGATCGCGCACGGCGACGTCGAAATTGCGCTGCAGGCTGCTTTCGATGCCGGTGATCTGGGAGTCTACTTCCCGCATTTTCGGGTGGTTCGGGCCATACCGACTGGCGAGCACGGCGCGTTGGGCCATTTGTTGGTCGAGCGTTTGACGCAACAGTTCGTTGTTGGCAAAGCCTGCCAGATAGGAGTTTTCCCAAGGGTATTTTGAGCGGGCCCGGTCGACTTTGGCCTGCTTCGCCAAGGTATCGAGCCCGCTTCGTTTGACGCGGATATCGGACAGGCTCGCGTCGAGGCGCTTGAGCCGTTCGGTCAGAATGCTTTGGTTGTCGGCACGGGAGATGATGCCGTTCTTTTTCCGGAAATCCAACCGCTCTGATTCGACTTTAGCGATTTCGGTGCGGATCGATTCAGCCTGTTTTTCGAGCAGGGTGTAGCCTTCGAGATTGGCGGTCTTATATTCCTGTTGGACGTAGTTGAGGTATTCACCAGCCATGCGGTCGGCCACCAAAATGGCTATCGTTGGCTCCTGGTGGGTCACCGAGATCGTGTAGTACTCGCGGCCTCGCTCGCGCTCGATGGCGATCTTGCCTTCAAAAAAATCCTGAAAGAAGTCATCGCTGATGGTTTCTCCGGGCTTCAGGTACGGACCCGCAATCAGAGTTTTTTCATTCGGAGTGAAGGAGGCGGTCAACCGGGTCCCAAATTTCCGGCTGGTCATCATGGAAAGATGATTGCGCAGATTATTCTCACGCGATTGATCCGAGCTGCCGCCGGATTCGGCCTGTGTCCCGATGACTTTATCCAGTGTGCTTTGCGCCAGCAAGGCGGTTTGCGCCGTGTACTCGACGGGGCGCTTAAACAAATACCAACCGACCGGACCGGCGAACAACAGGGCGCCGAGCACGCCCCAATACCACTTGGCCCTGATGACCCGGAGCGAGTGACTGATGAGCTCGATCAATTCCTTGAACGAAAAATCGTCATTCGCCGCGGGGCGTCGCCCGTTGCCGGGTGGGAAAGGAGCACTCGTGGCCGCGAACGGCGCGCCAGTGGTGAAGTAGGGCGGGCGGGTATCCCCTGAGAAAGGTGGCGTCGGTTCCATAGTAATGGGATTAAAATATACGTTCAGGCACGAAAACAATGTCGTCGGGCTGCAAGCGGAATTGGGCTTCCTTGGCTGTTTCGTTGAGATAGGAGGCTACGTTGACGGTGAAGGAAACTTCCTTGCCATCGACTATGCGCATGACTTTGACGGCGTCCGTCCGGGCCACACGGGTAAAACCACCGGCGCGGGTGATGGCGTTGACGATACCCATCTGGCTGCGCTCGATCGAAAATTCGACCAAGAACGGTGCGTTGACCTGGCCCAGTACCGACACCGTGCGGGGCGCATAGGATTCGAAGGAGAGAATAACCTGCGGGTCGATATAGTACCCTTCGTCGTGATAACGTTTTTCCATCAAGACTTCGGTCTCGCGCAAAGTAAGCCCACCGACCTTGACCGTGCCGAGCAAAGGTACGGAAATTTCCCCTTGGGAGGAGACACGCTGGAACAACGTTTCGTCCGCTTCCCCGGTAATGTGAAACCGGATCTGATCATTTGAAACGATGCGGTAGTCGGGATTAGCAGGTTTGGGGGCCGGATTTGCCGGGGTGGTTGGTTCCGAAAAAAGCGTCACGACGAGCAGGCCGGCGCATCCAGAGACAAGCCGGCGCAAGCGACTCACGGTCCGGTGGACGGAAAAGGAAGGATGCGGTTTCATGTGATTTTAGAAATGATAGGTTGAGCCCAAGGTGAAGAGGTCTCGTTTGTACTCGGCGAAATCTTTACTGGAATTTTGTGAGGTGTGGTGCCAGGCGAGGGAAACGCGAAAACGGAGCGAGGGTTGGTAGGCGAATTCTGTCCCCACATCCCAACTCTCGTCGCTGCGGTCCTGTACCGTACGGCTGTAGATTGCATGTGTCGTGCCGATCTGGAGATTATATTGCCAACGCTCGATGATTTCGTGGGTGAAGGTCAGGGAAGCACGGCTGCTTTTTTCGGTTTGCCCGTCGGGTGCATAGTTGGCCCCGCTGTAGGCGGTCAGGGTGAGCCGGCGGTGGGGATCGGCCGTCCAAGTGAGATCGGCGCCGCCCACCGGGAGATTGATGCGGTTGACATATCCCCGGGTGTAACTGACCCGCCCGAATCCGACATAAACGCTGCCGGTGAGCTTGGCGGTTACTTCACCCCGCAGCCGGATGGTGGCATAATACTCCGTGCTGTCGACCAGGTCAAAGGTTCGGGCCGGATCATTCGGTTTGGAATGGCCCAAGGCGGCGCCAACATTCAGGGAAAGTTCGGTGCGCTTGTCGTGCTGGAAGGCGAGACCGAGGAAGGCCTCGCCGCGGTTGCTTTGGTTGAGCTTGACCGAGTCGAATTTTTTTTGGTCGAAGGCCGCAGTGCCGCGCAGACCGAGTTTTCCCGTGAGCGGGAGGTAACCTTCGGAGTCGAAGAACAGTTGTTTGGTCTGAACGCGTTCCCCGAGGTAGATATTCGGCTGGGAACTTTTCAGCCAGAAAGCTTCCGCCCGGTACACGGGCAGGACGTCGTTGGCATTTGGGTAAGCGTAGATGGCATCGAGCTTCAAATCGGTTTGGTTGGGCTGCCGTTCATTCATGAACACGGTGTGCGTCACCCCGCCGTTGATTCTGAAGTCCGTGCTGGAATTGTGGCGGGCGAAGGTCAGGTAGGGATTCGCACTGACGAACATATCACCCAAACCGTCATGACTGACGGTTAGGTTGGAATCATAGCCCAGCGAACCGCTCAGCGCACTGGTCAAGGCCCAATCGTTGGATTCCCAAAGGGAGCCATAGGCGATTGGGGCCAAGACCAACAGGACGAACGCACTCGGATAACCGTGAAGTCTTTTGGCGGATCGGGACATCTTGGACTAGTGAGCGTTCTTAATCTTAAACATCGTCGCTACGATACAGTAGAGATCGAGGAGCGGACTCCAGTTCTCTAAATAGTATAGGTCGGCCTCGATGCGTTTTTTCAAGTCGGTATCTCCCCGTAGGCCATGGATCTGAGCCCAGCCAGTGATGGCGGTGCGTACTTCATGGCGGGCGTTGTAGTTTGGGATGGTGTCCTTGAATTTTTCTATCAGTTCCGGACGCTCGGGCCGGGGGCCCACCAAGCTCATGTCGCCGACCAGCACATTCCAGAACTGCGGGAGTTCATCGATGTTGGTCTTGCGCATGATGGTGCCGATTTTAAGGCGACGCGGATCTTCTTTTTGGCACCAGACGGCACCGGATTTGGCTTCGGCATCGACACGCATGCTACGGATTTTTAAAATGTAGAAGGTGCGGCCACTGCGGCTGGTGCGCAATTGACGATAGAATATCGGACCGGGTGATTCCAAGTACACCAGCAAGGCAAACGGCGGAATGATGAACGAGCAAAGTACCAGTCCGACGATGGAACCGGCGATATCCATGCCTCGTTTGAAGACGCGATTGATGGTCCGGTCCAGTGGCAATTGACGGACGCCGAGCAACGGTACACCGCTGGCGGTTTCTACTTGCAGTCCGGAGTTCAAAGCCGGGAAGTATTCCGGCACCAGCTGGAAATTAAGCATCTCCCTTTGGCAAAAAGTGATGAGGTGTTGGATCTCACTGGATGAGCATGAGACTTCGGAAAGAATCACCGCATCGGCATGGCAATCGGCGACCAATTGAGGCAGGGAGGAATAATCTCCGAGCACGGCCACCTCGTTCGGCGGGGAAGTGGTGAACTGCCCATTCGGCATCGGGACGCAGCCGATGATTTCTTGGAGCTGGGCGAGATCTCCGCGCATGGCCTTGCGCAGATGGGTGGCCCGGTCATTCCATCCGACCAAAATCACGCGTGCGCTGGCCGCTTCTTTAACCCGGGGTTGAATCAACAGGATGAAGGAAACTAGCCGCCACATCATGAGGAATACGACCAGGGTGATCATGCAGTACATGACACCGATGCGCGGTGAGAAATCCGTTACGCGAAAAACTCCAATGAATGCCCAGATTAGAATGGACCAAATAGCTGCCGCTTTAAGAATGTTTTTCATCCAGCGTTGCACGCGGTATAGGTTCGCGGTTTCGTAGGTCTTGAACAACATCATCAGCCAGACGAAGGCGGCGCCCCCGCCGATGCTCCAAGTGGCGAGTGAGGCATTGAGAATGGGCTGATGGGCAGAATTTAGCACGCCGCCGAGGCGTTGCCATTCGCGCAATTGCAGGCCGGCAAAAATCGATCCGCAGGCGACCAGCAGATCGCCCGCCATGATGATCGCAGCCAGCATGAAGGCGTATTCACGCGGCACGATCTGCGAGTGGCCTGATTGTGCTTGGTCGGTACCAACAGGTGTTGCTTGCGCACTGGAGCTGCCTGCGCTGGTTGAGCGAGGGAAAAGCAGCAAATTGGCGGGCGAAAATCCAGCCGAAGCTGAGCGCACGTCAGAAGCGATTGTCGAGTTCATGTAGGTATAGCATTGGGTTGGCTCGGACTGTATCCGGACCGAGTTGTTCCGGGGGGGAATCACCTACTACTGCTTGGGTAAAAAGAACGGGTGCAACTTGTCACTGCACTGTCCACCCGTAATTGCATGAAGGGTGCCACAAAAAATGAATATTTCTTCACATCTTTGTTATGTAAGCCGAGCTGTTGCTCGGTGAGAAATAAGATGCCCGCGCCTAATAGGACATGGGCGGTTCACGAGACAGCCTCTATAATATGAAGCGTGAAATCGAACTTGCCGTTAAAATATCGTAATCAGCGCACAAGACATTCTGGTTTTTTGCGCGGTCTTTGTGCTGCGCGAGACAACGAATTTCACGAAGCCCGCTGAGCAATGGGCCCAGTTGCGATCTGGCCAGCAGAATATTTAAAGCAATATTCTGACCGAATGATTAACCCGTTCTGAGCGCCAGACCTTTGATGCCTTCGCAGCCGGGGAGTTTTTTCACTTTGGCCAAAATACTCAGGCGGTGCATGAAGAGTTCGTTGCGGACCACGGCGTGCGAGACGAGGACGATGAGCTGCGCGCGCTCGACGACGAGCGGGTGCGAGTAAGTGGCGTTCGCGACGCCGACGAGCTCGGGCCATTGATCGCGGATGCTGTGCTCGAGTGAATCGTGGCTGATCCGGTATTTGACGAGCAACGTATCGATGAGCGCGCCGAGTTCGGTGGCTTGGCGCTTTTTCGAGCGGCCACGATCCCCGGGGAGTTCGCGCAGATCGGCGATCAGGTTCTCCACGGTGCGGCTGAATTCTTTGGGCTCGGTGGACATCAAAGAAAATTAATCACGAATTTTCCGGATGGACTCGGATGAGACAGAGTAGCCGCGTTGGAGCGAAGCGACAACGTGGTGATGACCACGCTTTCGCGCACGCTCAAGCGCGGCTACTGGTGGTTGGTCATCCGTGAACATCCGTGAAATCCGTGGTTAAAAGACTTGGTTTAACTCGCGCCCTGCTGCCGATCATAGAGCGATTTATAGAGGGCGTTGCCGGCGTAGAGCGAGGCGTGGTTACCTTGGGCGACAATCTCGCCTTGGTCGAAAACCAGAATCATCGACGCGTCGCGGATGGTGCTGAAACGGTGGGCAATGATCAGCACGGTTTTGCCGACAACGAGTTTTTTCAACGCGTCCTGCACGGCGGCTTCACTGTCGGAGTCGAGGGCGCTGGTGGCTTCGTCCAGAATGAGAATAGGCGCGGCGCGGAGGAAGGCACGGGCGATGGCGATGCGTTGCTTTTGGCCACCGGAGAGAAGAGTGCCGCGTTCGCCGACCATGGTGTCGTAGCCTTGGGGCAGTTTGCTGATGAAATCATCGGCGTGAGCATTGCGGGCCGCAGTCATGATTTCGTCGCGCGTAGCGCCCTCGCGACCGAGGGCGAGGTTCTGATAAATAGTGTCGTTGAAGAGCACAGGTTCCTGGGAAACGAGGGCGATATTCCGGCGTAGGTCGGTGAGCCGCATGGCGCGGAGATCAATGCCATCAATCGTGACGCCGCCGCTGGTGACCTCGTAGAAACGCGGCACAAGATTGGCGAAGGTGCTTTTGCCGGCGCCACTGGGGCCGACGAGCGCACAGATCGTACCGGCGGGAATGCGGGCGGTGATCGTTCGCAACACGGGCTCATCGGGCCGGTAGGCGAAGCCGACGCCGCTGAAGTTAATATTGCCCTGTAACCGGTCGACTTTTGCCGGGGTGGTTGGATCAGCAATGGTAAGCGGTGTGTGGAGGATTTCTTCGATCCGGTTGAGGGAGGCGGTGCCCTTCGTAAACTGGCTGTGCAGATTGCCTAGTTTTTTCATCGGTTCGTAGCATACAAAAAGCGCCCCCACAATCGACACGAACACTGACAGGGTGATACCGGCGTAATAGGCAGAGTAGAGCGAGAAGGCGATGCCGAGCGAGGCGATGACCTCGATCGACGGGGATAGCATCTGCGAATACTTGACCACCTTGAGCTGAACCCGAAAAAGTTTCTTGGTGGTTTGCTGGAACAGGCCGATTTCCCGTTCCTCCAGGCTGAAGGCGCGTACCTCCCGGGCGGCTGAAAGGTTCTGGTTCGCAAGATCGGAGATGTCACCGAGCAGGCGTTGATTTTCCTCAGCGCGGCGCAATAGTTTTCGCCCGATGAACCGCACCGGGAAAACGCAGATCGGGACGGCGGCCAGCGATGCGAGAAATAGTCCGGCTTCGTGGTTCTTTAGGGAGATCCGGGCCAGAAAGTAAACGGCACTGGCGAGGGTCAGGGGTTGGATAACGAGATCGCTCGCACTGCTGGTAATTACCTGCTGAATCACTTGAGTATCTGCGGTGAGACGGGAGAGCAGATCGCCGGTGCGGTTCTTGCCAAAATAGCTCAAGGGCAGGTATTGCAAATGGCGGTAGAGTTCGACTCGCACAGCCTCCAGCACGCCAATGCCGCAATAGCTCATCAGGAAGTTGTTGAAAAAACCGCTGATGGCACGAATGAGAAAGATCAGCGGAAGCAGCAGCGCGAATAAGGCGACATCCTGCGGAGGCAAGGTGCGGTGGGCCTTGATCTGCTCGGTGCGCGCAGCTTGTTCTGCGATTTCTGCTTGGCTCGGACCCGGCTTGCTGGAAAACCAAAATTTCGGCATGCCGCCGATTTTGGCTACGGGAGCAACTTCGTTGCCCGCTGCGTCCGTGAAGATTCTTGGGAAAATCTCATTCATAACGGTCGGGAGACCGTAGCCGTAAACGATGGCGCTCATCGCGCCAAAAATCAGCGCGAAGGTCAGGGCCAGGCGGCGGCCCCGCAGATAGCGCAGGTAGGGAAGAAATCGTTTCATGCGTGGACGAAGTGGGCTCGGGGTAATTGCACTGACGAGCTATGACGAGTCGCGACCGCTGCGTCGAGCGCGTCCCTTGCGTCACGATAATCCGCCGTGCCGTACGACGGGAAGGGCTGGAGAGAACGTGGAGGGGGAAAGGGCATCAGTCTTTGGCGGAACGCACATCCAAAGCGTCCCGCAGGCCGTCGCCGAGAAAATTCAGCGAGAGCAGCGTGAGGGAAAAAAGCGAGCCGGGGAAGACGAGGAGCCACCAGGACTCTTCCATTTTCTCCGCACCATCCTTAATGAGCGTGCCCCACGAGCTCATCGGTATTTGGACGCCCAGGCCGAGAAAACTCAGGAAAGCCTCCAGCAGCATGACCGCAGGAATGGTGAGCGTCGCGTACACGATTACGGGGCCGAGCAGATTGGGCAGCAGGTGGCGGAAGATAATCCGCTGATGGGAATAGCCGAGGGCACGGGCAGCCTCGATGAATTCCATTTTCTTCAGCGATTGGATTTGTCCACGCACGATCCGGGACATCGTGATCCATTCCACCGCGCCGATGGCGACGAAGAGCAGGTAGATATCCCGGCCAAAAAAAACCATGAGCAGAATCACCAATAACGTGAGCGGGAGAGAGTTGATGATGTCGGCCAGTCGCATCATAAAGCTGTCCGTTTTCCCGCCGGCGTATCCCGCCACCGCGCCGTAGACGACGCCGATGGTGAGGGCCACGGCCATGGCGCATACGCCCACGCCGAGAGAAATGCGCGCGCCCATCATGATTCGCACCAGCAGATCGCGGCCCAGCTGATCGGTGCCGAGCCAGTGGGTGAAGCTGGGGGGAGCGAAAGCATTGTTCAGCTCCTGCTCATTATAGGAATAGTGGGAGAACCAAGGACCAGCGATGCCCAACACCGTGAGGGCGAGTAATATTCCTCCACCGAAAACTGCCAGTCGGTTACGACTCAGCCGGTGCCACGCATCAGTCCACAACGAATGGCCGGGCTCGATGTTGGCGGGCAGGGAGGGTGGAGTGAGTGTGGAGGTGGATGCCATCAGAAAGAATTGACCACCGAGAATATTGAAAACACGGAATGGTTCGTTCGTAGTACGCGAGCCTTCTGACTTTCGGTGTATTCCGGGGTGATCATCTTATTCAAATCTTAGCTTGGGGTTGAGCCACACTTGCACGATGTCGGCGGCAAGATTGCAGAGTACGGTCATCGTGCCGTAAAGGACGGCCAATCCGGTGATCAGGCCATAGTCGCGGCTGGCCACGCTGTTGACGAATTCGCGACCGAGACCGGGGATTTGGAATATGGTTTCGATGATGAAAGAACCGGTGAGAATACCGGCGATGGCGGGGCCGAGAAATGAAACCACCGGGGCCAGCCCGCCGCGCAGCGCGTGGCGGAAAATAATGCGGCTCTCACTCGCCCCTTTGGCGCGGGCGGTGCGGATATAATCGAGGTTCAACACTTCCAGCAGACCGCCGCGGGTGAGCCGCATCAGGTAGGCGGCATAGACGAAGCCGAGGGTGAGCGAGGGCAGGACACGATCATCAGCGTATTCCCAGCCGGAAACGTTGAACCATTTGAGGTAGATGCCGAAGACCAGGGCGAGGATCGGGCCGAGCACGAAAGTCGGTACGCAGATTCCGATCAGGCCGGTGACGGAGCAGAGATAATCGAGCCAGGTGTTGCGTCGCGCGGCGGCGAGGATGCCGAGAGGCAGGCCGAGCAGGAGGGCGACGCTGAGGGCGAGGCCACCGAGTTCAAGCGAGGCGGGGATTTTGGCGGCGATGATTTCGTTGACCGTGCGGTTGGTGAATTTGAACGATGGACCGAAATCGCCTTGGAGCAAGTGGCCAAGGTAGGTGACGTATTGCCGCCAGAGTGGTTGATCGAGGCCGTAGTGTGCGTTCAGGTTTTTGAGGATTTCCGGCGAGACGGCTTTTTCCGCAGTGAAGGGGCCGCCCGGTACGAAACGCACCATGAAGAAGGTGAGCGTCACAATGACGAACAGCACCGGGACAAGTTGCAGCAGACGGCGGAAGACGAAACGTAGCATCGGCCCGAAGTGAGAGTGAAAGTGAAAGTGACCGCAAGCCCGGCGGTGGGGAGGTCACTTGCCGTACGGTAGGAGCGGCTTTATGCCGCGAGGTGTATTCGTAGCCGCGTTGGAGCGGAAGCGACAACGCGGTGCGCGTAGAGGCGCAGACCGCGTTTTCGGGCTACGCCCTCAAACGCGGCTACTCGGCTGCTGGGATTGACGGTGGGAGCAAGCACGCTCCCACAAAATAACGAATCAATCGACCTACGCCAGCAGTCGCTTCAGGTATTCGCCGTAGGAGGATTTACCGAGCTTTTTGATGTTCGCTTCCAAGCCAGCACGGTCGATCCAAGTTTTCTTGTAAGCGATTTCTTCGAGGCAGGCGATCTTCAGGCCGGTGCGATTTTCCAGTACATGGACAAATTGCGCGGCTTCGATGAGAGAATCGTGAGTGCCGGTATCAAGCCAGGCGGTGCCGCGACCGAAGAGTTCGACGTGGAGTTTATTGCACTCGAGGTAAAGTCGGTTGAGATCGGTGATCTCGAGCTCGCCGCGGTGGGAAGGCTTGAGGGAGCGGGCCATGGCGACGACGTCTTGGTCGTAGAAATAAAGTCCGGGGACGGCGTAATTGGATTTGGGTTGCGCGGGTTTTTCTTCGAGAGAAAGCACGCGGCCGTCCTGGGCGAATTCGACCACGCCATAGGCGGTGGGATTGGCGACGTGATAGCCGAAAATCGTGGAGCCGTCAGTGCGGGTACTGGCTTCGGCGAGGGAATTGACGAATTCGGCGCCGTAGAAAAGATTGTCACCGAGGACGAGGGCGGAGGTTTCCTTGCCGGTAAGAAAACCGGTGTCGCCGGCGATGTGGAAGGCTTGGGCGAGGCCGTCGGGGCTGGGCTGCTCGGCGTAGCTGAACTTCATGCCGAGATTGGTGCCATCGCCGAGGAGTTTCCGGAACAGCGGTAAATCCTGCGGGGTGGAGATGATGAGGACTTCACGAATGTCGGCGAGCATCAGCACGGACAGCGGATAATAAATCATCGGCTTGTCGTAAACCGGCATGAGCTGTTTCGAGACGGCGATGGTCAGGGGGTAGAGCCGGGTGCCGGAGCCACCGGCGAGGATGATGCCTTTGCGATTCATAGGGAGAAATGATGGGGGAAAGCTAAGACTGAGCGCGCGATATCACGATTACGTTTTACCTAGCCGTTCCAATTTGTACGACCCGTCGAAGATGCCTTTGCACCAGGCTTCGTTATCGAGGTACCATTGGACGGTTTTGTGGAAACCTGAGGAATGGTCCTGCTTCGGCGTCCAACCGAGCTCGCGTTTGATCTTCGTGGCGTCGATCGCGTAGCGGAGATCGTGGCCGGGGCGGTCGGTGACGTAGGTGATCTGGGAATCGTATTGCTTGCCGTCGGCGCGGGGGCGGAGCTCATCGAGCAGCGAACAGAGCAGGCGGACGAGATCGATGTTTTTGCGTTCGTTGTTGCCGCCGATGTTGTAGGTTTCGCCGAGTTTTCCATGGGCGATGACCGTGTGCAGGGCCTCGGCATGATCCACGACGTAGAGCCAATCGCGGATATTTTCACCCCTGCCGTACACCGGAATCGGATCGCCGCGCAGCGCTTTGAGGATGACGACAGGAATGAGTTTTTCGGGGAACTGGTAGGGGCCGTAGTTATTCGAGCAATTGGTGACGAGCACCGGCAGCTTGAAGGTGTCGGCCCAAGAGCGCGCGAGGTGGTCGGAGGCGGCTTTGCTGGCGGAGTAGGGCGAGTGCGGATCGTAGGGTGTATGTTCGGTGAAGAAACCGGTTTCGCCGAGAGAACCGTAAACCTCGTCAGTCGAGACGTGAAGGAAGCGAAAGCGGTCTTTGGCCGGGCCGGTCAGTTTATCGAAGTGTCCCCGGGCGGCTTGTAACAAGGTGAAGGTGCCCACGACATTCGTCTGAATGAAGGCGCCGGGACCGTCGATGGAGCGGTCCACATGACTCTCGGCCGCGAGGTGCATCACCCAATCGGGGGAGAAATCGGCGAAGATTTTCGCCATGGCGGTGGCGTCACAGATATCCGCCTTGGCAAAACGGTAGCGCGGATTGGTGGCGAGGTCGTCGAGCGAGTGCCGGTTGCCGGCGTAAGTGAGGGCATCGACATTCAGCACCGTGTGCTCCGTGGTGGTGATAAGCAGACGAACGAGATTGCTGCCGATAAAGCCGGCGCCGCCGGTAACGAGGATATTCATAAACGAGAGGATCAGGCAGTGGCTTTGACCCAGCGACGCAGGTCGCGTTCGACGGCTTCGTGGACTTCGGTCATCTTGATGCCGACGGAGGCGAGCTTGGTGGAGTTCATGGTGCAGTTGGAACGGGGCGTCTTGGCCGCGAGCGTCATGAACTGGGATTCGTCCTTAAAGAATTGGAAATCCTTGTTCGAGACACCGGTTTTTTTGATCAGCTCGACGACACCGCGCGTGGTGACGTAGCCGGGGTTCGTTATGTTGTAGATGCCGAACGGTACGCGTTTCTCCCAGCACGCGAAGGTGGATTCGACAAATTCCTCCAGTTGGGAAATGGAGTTTTCCGCTTCGAGCAGAGTGTTGTAGCGAAGAAGCTTGGTCAGGTAGTTCCGGGGATTATCGATCTGGTTGAAAGGAATGCGCAGGCGCCAGATAAAGAGATTGGAATAGCTGGACAGTACTTCTTCGCCGAGCGCTTTGGTGCCGGAGTAGAAACTGCAGTTGTTGGTGCGGAAACTGAAATTGGGCGTGTCCGTTTCAGTGAAGCCCGAGCCATCGGGCCGAGAGCCGGTGAAGATGCAGCCGGAGGAAACGTGGCCCCAAGGTACGCCAGCGTCGGTGCAGGCTTGGGCGATGATCCCGGGAAGGACGGCGTTACCCATGACGCAATCGGCCTTGTGCAGCTCGCAGGCATCGACATTGGGTTTGCCAGTGTAGCCGGCGGCGTTGATGAGGAAGGCCGGCTTTTCGCGACGGAGGAGCTCGGTTAACGCCGCTTGGTTGGTGTAGTCGAAATCAGCCCGGCGCAGATTGCGAAAGGGCAGGCCTTTGCGCTGGAGCATGGCCTGATAAGCCGCACCCACATAACCGGAGCCACCTAGAAGGTATATCATAGAGGCGCTACTAGGGACATGATTCCGCAACGGGTCAAAGCCCGATTATAGGACAGACTATTTTCGCCGATAATCCCCGCGGCTGAAATATTTTTCCAACCAGAGGTAGGCGCAAATAAAGAAGTAACGGCTGCCCATCTCCTTGATTTTAAGTTTGGCTTCGCCGTATTTGCGGTTGCGCCAGGAAATAGGGATGACGGTCCACGAGTAGCCGCGGACAATCGATTTCAAGGGAATTTCCACGGTGAGATTGAAGTGCGGGGCCAGAAACGGCTTGCAGCCATCGATGACGGTGCGGCGGTAGGCTTTGAAGGCGTTGGTGGTGTCATTTAGCGCGATGTTGAAACCGAGGCGCACGAGAAAATTGGCAAGACGGTTCACCAGCAATTTTATCCGCGGGTAGTCGATCACTTCGCCGCCTTTGATGAATCGGCTGCCGAAGACGCACTCCCAGCCTTCATTGAGCAGTCGCCAGTACTTGACGGCATCTGCCGGAGAGTCCGAGGCATCGGCCATCATGATAACACAGGCATCGCCCTTCATGTGCTGGA
The DNA here is from genome assembly GCA_025360455.1 of Opitutaceae bacterium. GTDB lineage: Bacteria > Verrucomicrobiota > Verrucomicrobiia > Opitutales > Opitutaceae > Didemnitutus. Next base: position 36,448 of record JANYCF010000037.1, read on the forward strand.
GGCCGTAGGTCACAGCCCGACCAAAACCGTGCAGTCCGAGATTTTGCACCGGAGCGAGGGTGGGGATTATCTCCCGCAACTCCTGTAACACGGCCCAAGTTCGATCACTGCTCCCATCATCCACGACGATGATTTCGTGAGGCACGCCTTCGCGGGTGAACGTGGAAAAAATATCCGCCAGGGTGGACGGCAATGAATCCTGTTCGTCGCGGGCCGGAATAATGACCGAGTACAGATCGAGAGTCGAAGGGGCGAAGGGTGGTCGGGAACGGGGCGTCAACATGAAGGTTTCCTGAGAAAGGGTAAATCGCGCAGTCAAAACTCAGAGTGGAGCCGAGAGGTCAAGCCAGCCGGGATTTTTTTCGGCGTGGAGCGCGATTTCTTCGAGAATGGCGGTCGTCGTCGTGGCGGGTTGCCAAGCCCATAAACGCGTGGCTTTGGCGTGGTCGAGCACGATCCACGGGATGTCGAACGAGCGCGGCGTCCCATCCTGCGCGACGGTATGCGGACCCAAACGAACGGTGCACCAATTGCTGAGTTGCTTGAGTGACATGGCAGAGCTGCTCCCACCTGAGATATTGGCGAGACGATCGGTCGCGGGAATCTTGGGCGAGGCAAATTGCTTTTCCAAGAGCGGGACGAGGTCGCGCGGATGCAGGCAATCACGCACTTGGTGGCCGAGGCCGCCAAAGCCCAGATATTTGAGCGGGCGTTTCTGCCTCCACGCATTGATCCAATACGCAAAAATCCCCTGATCGGCGCGACCGAACTGACCCGCACCCGCCAACACCCCGCAGCGGTTGATAAACACCGGAAAACCGAAGGTCTCGCCGTATTCGAGCGCGAGCGCTTCGGAGGCGAGCTTGGTGGCACCATAGAGTGAGATCGGGGCGGTGGTGGCGAAGGTTTCGTCGAGCCCGGCGACGCTCAAACCGGAAGGAAGGCTTGCTTTGTTATCCGGGATGAACGCTTCGTTCACCACCGTCACCGGCAGGGCGGCGAGCGGCGTGATGGCGTACACCCGGCTGGTGGATAACAGGACGAAGCCCGCCTTGTGGGTTTTGCAGTATTCGAGGAGGTTGACGGTGCCGCTGAGATTATGCTCCACGAGCTGGCGCGAACTCGTTTTGCCGTCGACGCCGGCGAGCACGCTGGGGTTGGCGGCGGCATCGATGACGAAATCGACGGCGGGTAACGTCTCAAGGTCGCTGGCGGCGCGCAGGTCGGCATGATATAATTTTACGCCCAGCGCTTTTAGTTCGGCACGATTGCTTTCGCTGCCGGGACGGATGAAATTATCGAAGCCGAAAATGTGATGGCCGCGACCCGAGGCGAGGAGAGATTTGGCGAGCGTGCTGCCGACAAAACCGCAAATACCGGAAATCAGGATGCGCATGTTGAGGGAGACAAACAGAGCCGGCTCAGCAGGTGAAGCGGGAAATTGCGCCAGTGTGGTGCAAGCAAAGTTGCTTCACTTGTAGGAGCCTGTTTACAGGCGATGGGTGGTGCGAGAGACAGAGGAAACTCCGAGTCGCCTGTAAACAGGCCCCTACAAGTGGAATTCCGAACGATGCCATTATAGCTCGAACTTAGCGTACCCCGCGCCAGTGACTTGAGTGGGCGCATCACAGTTTTTGGCTTATCCTCAATTCCCTCCTGGGTAGGTGGCGCACTGGTCGCGCACGGACCCGCTTGATCGTTCCCTTCTCTCATTCGATTGCGCCCTCGTGCCGCGCTGACACAAAGCCAAGCCACGCGAAAAAACAATCACTCGAACTTATGTGTTAAGGAACGCCCCGAAACTCGGTGCCGAATGCCGTTGCCGTATTCTCAGTCAAGAGTGAACTCGTGACCTCTGCTGAATTTCCCAGTCATGTTTTTTGAGCGGTTAGGCGTTGGGAAAAAATTCCTTCGGCTGAGTACGAGATTTAGCTCTCGTTATCAGGAATAGGGAAAGTGTCGAGAGCAGGAAGGTTTCTTCTGTCGCTTGGCCTCGAGCGGCGAGCGCAAATCATAACGCGGCCGGGCTGAAACTGAATCCAGGGGCGAGAGCCGGCCCCGTGCGAATGAGCGAATGGTGAGTTTGGCCGAGTGGGTGCGTTTTTCGGCAGACTGCCTTACCCGAGCCGATGCGATGGGAGGAGGTTTAAAGGCCAATTAGCCCGGCACAAATCGAGAAAAAGGCGCCCGACTGGGAATTCGGGTAAAGCCATGGCTGATGGCATAGGCGATTAATTTCGGCGTGCCCTTCACATTCAGTTTTTGGAGGATGTTGCTGCGATGGGTTTGCGACGTGGTAGGTGAAATTCCGAGCCGAGCGGCGATTTCCTGATCATTCAAACCTTCGCCCACGAGTGAGAGCACTTCCTGTTCACAGACCGAGAGTACTTTTTCAAAGGAGTTGGCATTCGTGCGCATGGCGATCCGCGCATTGTGAAAAGCTGGCGAGTAGTAAGTCTTTCCTTTGGCGAGAGCGTTGAGTGCGGCCTTTAACTGGGTGATGGCATTTGAACCTTTGTCCAGAAAGCCATGAATGCCTGATTTGACGACGCGATGTACGGTGTAGTCATCGAGCGAGGCCGTGATCATCAGGAATCGGGTAGCCGGAGCCATTTTCAAAACGGTCTCAACCACCGCAAAGCCGTCCATATCGGGCAAGCTGAGATCAAGGATCACGACATCAGGCTTAATTTGGCCAACCAATCGAATGGCTTCGGCCCCTCGACCCGCCTCACCTACTACTAAGTGGTCAAAGTCATCGGCACAGGCATAGCCAATCGCTTCACGCATCAGCAAATGGTCTTCAACGATGACGATTCTCATGGAGTCGGGCGGTACGGTAGGTGTCAGTCAGGGGCGAAGGCGAAGGTGAAAGCTAAATGTAACCTCTAGTTGGGGTCAGCAAAATAGTGGAATTCCAGGCAACGATTCGGTTACATTGGTCAGTGCGATCCGTTTCGATATCGATTAACGCTGCAAAAATCATGCCGGCGCATCGGAACATTCATCCCAAGCCCCGCCTACTTACATTTAAGTATTCGGCGAGCTTCCTATCTGTGGGTGAAGACTTTGGCTTCGCTGGTACAAGAGTAGACCGCATCCAACGGAATTTTGGTCAAGCTATACGATATTGAGTCTGTGTTTGGTCCTTCATCAATCGTTCTTCCAACCCATAAAAGCCATGCCCCCATCGATAAAACTCCATCAACTAGACACCACGATCATCGACGCAATACGCAACATTCGAGGAGGTCCCCTTCCCGGCGTTAAAGGACCCATCATCAATGGAATCATTCTTAAGGACGCGGCCCTAAAAGGCCGTAGCGCCCTGTCCGTCGCTAAGCAAATAACCGCGTCGATCCCAGTCGGGTCAGGTGCCGATCTCAAGCCTGTCGCTCAATCCATTGGCGATGGGAAATGGTTTGTCGGATTCAAGATCAAGTCATCGCTTTGATTTCGCCTACCCGTGTATCCTGTTCGCGAGTTATCATGTCCGAGCGGACAACCGGAAATGCCGGATGCCCGTGTGTTTGGCATCGTGACAGGTGCAGAGGCAAATGCACAGGTGGTGTGGCTGGAGAAGACGATTCCCGTGACGCCTGAACTTTTGGCAAAAACAGGAGATGTTGAGCCACAGCGTATTTTTCGAATCGTGGTGAAGTGCCAGGAAAATGCCTGCGTTCATTTCGATGGTTCCCGTTGTCAGCTCGCCCAAAGGATTGTGGACCACTTGAAGCCAACAGTGGAGGAACTGCCTTTGTGTTCGATTCGCCCGACCTGCCGGTGGTTCGCCGAACACAAACGCGTCGCTTGCTTCCGCTGCCCGCAAATTTCCACTCACACGTATGATCCGCCGGCGGTGTTTAAAACTACCGCCGGTGGAAGCATGAAATACGAAAGTTCCAGCCCAATGACGCAAAGCTAAATTTCACATGGCACACGCAACCCCTGATGATCTCGCGATGATCCTTGATCGGCTTCATAACGATAGTGTGAGCCCGCAACCGTGGAACCGGTGGAACGACGCGTTTCGAGCGGAATGGGTCGATCAATGTTCACCCCGAACAACCGGATGGAATAGAGCTTCTGTCTAGGATCATGAAACACACCTCCTTCGACTGCTCCGTCATTTTATTCAGGACGGCAAAATACCCCGACCCTTGGGTCGGCGATGGATGCCGCCCGCTCTTATCGGAGCGGAGCTCCTTTCGGGGATACCCCGCTGCTTGCGGCGGGGAGTGTTCATTTTCCATGAAACACATTATTCTATTCACCCGCCATATACGGGAGTGCTATTTTGAAACACGACTCAGTGTGGCAAGGAAGTTTCTCTCAAGGATCACCTTTTATCTGCTCCTGCCGATACTGAGTTCCTCAGAGCTCTTCGCCGGCTGTGCTCGCCGGAGTCGGTGGCGTTACCTTGCTTGGAAGTACGATCGCCTCAAACCGGCTCGAACAGATTTACTATCTCGGCACCTTTGATCCAGATAATCGCGTGCCGCCGACTTTTTTCCGTCTGCGCGTCCGTGGGCAGGCCAGCCTGCTCAGTCAGATGAAATTTGGATCCGGTTGGGTTCCTGCTGCTGTCGTCGATAATCTTTCGGAAGATGCTTCGACGATTGGAAAACCGGCCTTGCCTGGGGCGACAAGCCCGCTCAAGCGCCCCTATGGCGCGCATTTGCAGCAATACGGACCTGAGGGATTTCGCACCGTGCCCGACGACAGCCGCCTCGCCATTGTCATGGGGAGCAGTCCGGAAGCCTTTTTCTCCCTCGTCGATCAATTTACCGCATCGATGACTGCGGGCAAATCCCCCGAGGCTACCGCCGCGCCGGACCAAGTCTTGCTTAAGAGCAAACTCGACGCTGTCACTGCGGAAAGGACTGCCCTCGATAACCTCAAGGCCGCGTACGCGAGCTTGATTAAGCCATGAAACGATCACGCTGCATCTGCACTTATTTGAAACGCCTGACGCTGGTTTCCCTATTGGCCCTCACCGGCTGCGCCGTTCTCACTATTGAGGTCGATGTCTATAAAGGCGTCCTGTCGGATGAAAAGAGTACGCAGATTAATTACTTGAGAGTGCCGGATTCGTTGGGCGATTAAGCGGCGGCGGCGAGGCTGGTGCCCTCGATGCGGGATAGATCAATCCGCGAGCGGAGGAATATCGCGAAGGTTGGGTCTTGAGGTAGAGCGGCGAGATATTCCGGCAGGC